>CAZFXB010000230.1:0-3251 GCA_964522835.1 uncultured Oscillospiraceae bacterium | reverse complement strand
GATCTTCTCTCTGCTGGGCTTTTACGGCTCCGCTGGGTTTTGCTTCGATCTGGGGCACTCCAGAAAGGCCCTTTTTTACTGCGCCTGCGGCATTTTCTTCTCTGCCATAGCCATGGCAGACGGCCTGCACGAAGCCAGCCTTGGGGCCATATTCAGCGACCTGGGCCGTATTCTCTGGCTAATTCCCATCGTCCTGTGTCTGCTTCGCCCCCGCCAGGCTCCCAGCCCAGAGGCTCCGGCGGATAAGGTGGAAACAGACCGTTGATCCCCCAGTCTATTTTTCTCTTGACAGACCCGTTTCCGATGCTATAATAAATCAGGATATTTTGTCACCCGGCCCCAAGGGCCGGGTGCTTTTTCGGGGATTTTGAAAGGATGAGAGAATTTGACCAAAACAAAAAGCTATGAAATGGACATGTGCAGCGGTTCCCTTTTAAAGAAAATGCTGGTTTATGCCCTGCCCATTATGTTCTCCGGTGTACTGCAATTACTGTTCAATGCAGCAGATATTGTGGTGGTAGGCCGATTTGCCGGAGACAATTCTCTGGCGGCTGTGGGCTCCACCTCCTCTGTCATTCAGCTTTTGACCAATCTGTTTATCGGTCTGAGCGTCGGTGCCAACGTGCTGGTGGCCCAGTATTACGGAGCCAAGGATGACCGTGCCCTCCAGGACACCATTCACACATCCATGCTGCTGAGCTTTCTCTGCGGCATTATTCTCACCATTTTGGGGGTAGCCACTGCCCGCCCCATTCTCAAAATGATGCAGGCCCCTCCGGAGGTACTGGAAAAGGCCATCATCTATATGCGGATTTATTTTCTGGGCATGACCGCCACCATGGTCTATGACTTTGGCTCTGCCATTATGCGTGCCGTAGGCGACACCAAGCGTCCCCTCTACTTCCTGCTGCTGGCGGGTGTTGTCAATGTGATCCTGAATCTGTTTTTCGTCATTGTACTCCACATGGATGTGGCAGGCGTGGCCCTGGCCACCTCTATTTCCCAGACCATTTCAGCGGTGCTGGTGGTTCGGTGTCTGCAGAAAAACCGGGGTGCCCTCCAGCTTCATCTGAAAAAGCTGCGGGTAAAAAAGTATGTATTTACCCGGATCCTCCAGATCGGCCTCCCCTCTGGTGCCACCGGGGTGGTGTTCTCCCTGTCCAATGTGGTGATCCAGTCTGCCATCAACTCCTTCGGCGAGATCGTCATTGCCGGAAACTCCGCCGCTTATAACATCGAGGGCTTTGTGTTTACCGCCGTCAACGGGTTCTATCAGGCGGTGATTTCCTTCACCAGCCAGAACTTTGGTGCCCAGAAAATCCGCCGGATTCCCCGGATTCTGGGGGTGGGCATTCTCTACTCTGCCCTGTTCTCCATATTGCTCACCGCCATTGCTCTGGGCTTCGGCCGTCAGCTGCTGGGAATCTACACAGAAAACCCGGAGGTCATTCAGGAGGGCTACTACCGGATGTGCATTCTCCTGGGCACCTTTGTCATTGCCTCCTCCATGGATGTGTTCTCCGGCGGTCTCCGGGGCATGGGCTACTCCATGGGCCCCATGATTATTTCTCTGGTGGGGGTCTGCGGTGTCCGGCTTGTCTGGATCGCCACTGTATTCCAGATGGAGCGGTTCCACACCCTTTTGTGCCTCTATGCCTGCTACCCCATCACCTGGGTCATTACCACCACCGCCATGGGATTGTGCTTCCTGTGGGTCTATAAAAAGGTTCGCTGCCAAACCAATGTCCAGGATTCAATGACATAATATTCTTGACAAAGCAGGTTTCTTCCATTAGAATAAATGACAATTAAATCGTTTCCGAGCCGTTCTCGCCTAAGGCATACGCTATGGCGGTCGGCCGACCCCCTGCGGGTCCCAGAGTTATGCCGGAAACAGCATAGCTTTCCGTATTTGAGAAGGAGACAGAGATACATGTTGTTCCACCCGTCGCAGGTGGTGCGTTTGTGTATATCCATGCTGTCTTGTTTTCAAGACAGCATTTCTTTTTTTGTGAGGACATTCTATGATTTATTACACCGCTGACCTCCACTTTGGCTACGGGCCTGTGCTGGAGGCGGCCCACCGGCCCTTTTCCTCCACCGAGGAGATGGACGAAGTATTGATTGAAAACTGGAACGCCCAGGTGACAGACCAGGACACGGTCTATGTCCTGGGGGACATTGGAGGCCACTCCAGCCCCTTCCCCCACACGCAGCTCTCCCGGCTCCGGGGCCACAAGCATCTGGTTCGGGGCAACCACGACACCGGGTTTGAGAACCAGCAGCAGTTTTTTGACTATTTTGAATCCGTCACGGATCTTTTGGAGCTGGATGTAGGTGACACCCATCTTACCCTGTGCCACTACCCCATGGTCTATAACCAGGGGGGCTATATGATCCACGGCCACCTGCACAATAAGCAGAACGAGCTCTACGATCTGCTGCAAAAGCTGCCCCGGGTCTTAAATGCCGGGGTGGACATAAACGGATTTGCTCCCGTAACCTTAGAAACCTTGATCCAAAACAATCAGGTCTTCTACCACACCCCGGAAAAGGGCTGTCCCCCCACCAGAACGGGCAGCCACAAACGAAAATGGAAGGCTGTCTTTCAGCCTTTGCCCATTCCCAAGGAGAATTTCCATGAAAAAGCTTAAATCTCATCCGCTTTCATACCCCACTATTCTGGCGCTGCTTGGGGCATTGCTGCTGGTCAGCATCATCGGCTCTGTGGTATTGGGCCGGTATCCCATTGGCCTTCGAGAGCTGGGCGGCATCCTCTTGTCCCGGTTTGCGGACATTGAGCCCTTCTGGACTCCGGTGCAGGAATCCCTGCTCTTGCAGCATCGTCTGCCCCGCATTCTTCTAGCCTGCATGGTGGGCTGCTGTCTTTCCACCGCCGGAGCCGCCTACCAGGGTGTTTTTCAGAATCCTATGGCTGCCCCGGACATTCTGGGCTCCTCCTCCGGCGCCGCCTTTGGTGCAGCCCTGGCCATTCTTTTGAATCTGGGCCGCAGCATGGTGGTGGTTTTGGCCTTTACCTGTAGCCTGCTGACGGTGGCCATCGTGATCTACGTGGGCAACCGGGCCAAGGGCAAACGGGTGCTGGGACTGGTGCTCTCCGGCATTATGATCGGCTCCCTGGTGTCCTCCGGCACTTCCTTTATTAAAATGGTGGCAGATCCCCAGGATCAGCTCCCCGCCATCACCTACTGGCTCATGGGTTCCCTCAACGGCACCAATCCGGGGGATGT
>CAZFXB010000229.1:0-3327 GCA_964522835.1 uncultured Oscillospiraceae bacterium | reverse complement strand
CACCGCCGCTGCGGAAACCACCCTGGCCTGTTTCCGTGGCTACGCCGACTGCGTATCCGGCGCAAAGGAAATGGGCGTGATCTACGGCATAGGTGTGTACGAAAAGGGCACCATCCAGGGCCACCCTGCCATGGCGCAGGCCCACAATATGGGAAAAGAAGTCTGATTATTATACCACATACAAATGCCCCCTGGAACAGCTTCAAACAGCTGTCCCAGGGGGCATTTCTGTATATACGCCGGATTGCTCCGCCGCTTTATTTCAAAACCAGAATCGATTCGTCCGGAACTGCCAGTCCATACTTTTTTGACAGCTTTCGCAGGAGATTTGCCTCTTTTAAAATCATGGCGTTATTGCACTTTTATCGTGCGTTTTCATTACCACCACATTCCTTTGTAGTAGTAGCTATAGTGTTTCGACCGTACAATGACTGCCTGTATGTCATTCTTAACAATTGACACGTCTGTTCCATTGCTAACATATAAGTCTCCTGCACCCATATCGGAATAATCCTCAATGTAATATAGCTTACCATTTTGAATTCCCCAACTTAATACACTGGTGTTATCTGCAATACACTCCGCCGTGGGTGTTCCATTCATTTTTATTTCGTACATAGCTCCAATATGCTGAATATTCTCTTCCCCTCTATCAAGCCAACAAAAAACTCGCCCCGTCCCTTCATCAAATTGCAGGGCCCCACTTTCGATGCACTTCCATTGGCCGACCGGAAATCCTGCATTTTCAATTATTCTCTGAGGATGCTCCACATCCCCGTCAACGACACAGCAAAGAGTTCTGGTTTCGTCTTCCTCCGACTCATAGTAAAAAACCGTCCCGGATCCCGAGTCATATATGGGCCAGGATTTAATCCGCTCTGCAACCAACGTCTCCTTAACCACCAGCGACTTATCAAGCTGGTATGCATAGAGTTTGTTACCCTGCTTGGGAGACACATCCACCACATAAAAAACTGAATGATTTTTATCATAAGTCTGTCCCCCGCCCACAAGTTGCTGCAAGCTCGTATCAAAAGGCACCAATCCATCTGTAAACAGCTGTATTACTCCTGTTTCTTCGGTCTTCGTTCTCCCAACGATCGGGCTATCTGGATTCAAAATTCTGGAGCTAGTATAATCGCTTCCATCTGTCCGCAGCTGTGCCCCTATGTAATCTGTACTATCAACGCCTTGCTCAATCCCCCACGACAATCGATCTTCCTCTGTTAATTCTTCATTCGAAACCTGCCAGCCATTATACTCAAGGAACCAATATTGCTCCCACATTTGATCACTCACGAGAATTCGAGAAAAATCACTCGTGAGATGATGTAGTTTTGTCTCTTCATTTTGATACACCTTATGCAGTTGTTTTTCCTCGGCGTATGTATATAGCTGAAGTCCCTCGGCGTTTTCAATTAAAATAGATCGACCATCGTCTGAAATAGCGTAATAATCATTTGCAACGTCAAATATTCCGATTTCCTCCAGTTGTGCTTCATCTACTATGTACCAAAAACATTTTCCGTTGGCTACATACCCAATTGAACTAGAAGTCATCTGAAAAAATTTAAGTTCAGCATTCTCTGCAATGCAAAGAGGCTCTATATTTTCAGGGTTTTTACAAACTTCATTCCAATCCACTATATTAAGCTGACATGTGTCTCCCGGTTGGCTATAATATGCCAAAATATATCCGTCCTCTGAGAAATACGCATGATTGCTCAATAGGTCAGCCGATATATCCCCATCCGCATATGTATCATCGATCACATATTGTGTTTCGTCGCCCAGGTTGTAAAGAATCAAATCATTATTCTCGACCAGCAATATAGATTTATCAACATCCCGACTTGTTCCAGCCATTGTCTCCGCTCCACAGCCTTCGAACATAAAGCACAGGATTCCCAACAGGAAAATCATTGAAATACTCCGTCTCATTAATACCACTCCTTTGTTTCGTGTATTATGGTTATCAATAATACCATCCGTTTTCATCCAGATATCTTTGATACGCCTGAACAGCGGACTCATCCATATATCCATCCGGAATATTCTCCGCAGCATAAATCGGTTCGCCCCAGTAGTTGTCAGTCGGATCTAGTATATCCACATAGCTTACTGACTTTGTATGAGCATTGTATTCAAACAACAAGTCAAAGTCGCATTCCCGTCCGTCGATCACCTGAATTGCATATACATAAAACAGAAACTTGTCTGTTTGTGCATAGTGATCGGATATCTGATCCATCATAGCAAAAGGGCCAAGGCTCGGATTCTGTTCAACCCAGTTCACAACATATTCCATCATCCCCATTTCCTTCGCAGAATAGCCCTGGAAGGAATCTGAGTACCTTGAAACGTCAATACACCCATCATTTATTTCGTGGTTTAGCATGTTATATAGATATTCGGATGTTTGATAATTAAAATTCCCGTTGTTGTTCACTATCTCCAAATACTTATATACTATATCATCCCAACTATCCCCGTACATTTTATTGAGTGCATCCAAAAGAAAAGCATCCGGTGTCATCTGCTGTGTAAGCGTAATCTGTAGACACTCTCCCAAAAAAGACAGGTACGCTTTGTCACGATAATTACTGTCTTTTTCTGGATATGTCGCATTAAAATACTCAATAAAGGCCGCTCTATCGTCATTAAACGCCGTATCCCATCGAAAACGCAATTCTGCCGTTAACCAGTCACAGGAGTCAGAAATATGGTATTCTCCGTCCTTATATTCGACTAATTTTCCATAATCCACTGTGCTTTTGTCGTTACCTTCACTCACAACATCCCCGTTCAGTTTTCCCATACAACCACTAAAGCAGATCAATACAAGAAGAATCACCACGCTAACCTTTGCTTTGACGCAACTTTCTTTTTCCATGTTTATCCTCCTCTTTTCTCCAAACGTTCATTTTAGTACTTATAAATACTATATTTACCATTATAAGCATCTTTCGTGGTACTGTCAATAGTACTTTTTTGTACTAGAGAGGTTTTGTTATGTATTTCCAACGAATTCGGGATCTGCGGGAGGATCGGGATATGACCCAACGGGAGGTCGCAGATATTCTGGGTATACAGCAGACAGTGTACTCCCGTTACGAACGGGGATATCAAACTATTCCTGTTGAGCATCTGCTTAATTTGGCCGACTACTATAATGTATCAGCAGACTATATTCTGGGCCGAACAAACAACAAACGAACCAATCGATAACAATCGCCCTTCCATCTTCATTCTGGCAGCACATGTATCACCGGGGCCAAGTTTTGCCCCTTTTGACATAAACTCTGGTATTCTCCCCCTAAATATGCT
>CAZFXB010000228.1:0-3349 GCA_964522835.1 uncultured Oscillospiraceae bacterium | reverse complement strand
TGCTTCCACAATGTAATACTTGGGCAGCTTTTCCATGGTTTGACCTCCTATTGTCCGTCCGTGGTGTTCATTTGTATTTGGAACGTGACTATTTTACCACCATCTGTGTCTTCCTGCAACGGACACTTGTGTAGAATATCCACCAAAATTTCGCCGTATTTTTGTACTATCTGTCATTTCTTTCACCGGAGGGCCGCTATGGATCCATACATTAAATTAAAAAAGCTCTTGCCGCCCGTATTATGGGGCATAGGAATCCTGCTGATTCTCAAATATGTGCTCCCACTAACCCTGCCCATTGTATTGGGGCTTTCTGCCGCCGCCGCCCTGTCCCCGCTGATTCGCAGGCTCCAGCAGCAGGGTTCCCTGCGGTACAGCACCGCCGCCGGATTCTGTATCAGCGGCGTACTGCTTCTGCTGCTCCTTCTGGCCGCACTGCTGGGCCGCCTGCTTTTAAAGCAGCTGTGGGAGTTCTATCAAAGTCTTCCCAGCATTTTCTCCTCGCTCTCCGGGTATGCACAGAGTCTGAGCCAATGGGCCGAATATCTGGCCCAGGATCTGCCCGGCGGAGCAGGAGACGCCATAAAAAGCTGGAGCGAAGCCCTGCTTTCCTCCGGCGGCACTCTGGCAAGCAGAGTTTATGAGGGGGCATTTTCTCTGGTGTCCGGCTTTTTGACCCGATTGCCGGACAATCTTCTCTTTTTAATCACCCTTCTGCTCTCGGCCTATTTCGGCGCTGCCGAACTGCCCCGGCTCCGGGCCTTCCTCCGGGAACACCTGTCAAAAACCCGCTGGCAGCAGCTTTCCTCTCTGGGCAGCTGTATCAAATCCGTGCTGGGGAGCTGGATACGGGCCCAGATCAAGCTGATGGGGGTCACCTTTTTAATTTTGTTTGCGGGATTTCTGTTGCTGCGGGTTCGGTTTGCCCTGCTGCTGGGATTGGGAATTGCCGCTCTGGATGCGCTGCCCATTTTCGGCACCGGCACTATTTTAGTCCCCTGGGGCCTTCTCAGTATGATTTCAGGAGATTTTCACTTAGGGATAGGTCTGATGCTGCTCTATGGTGCCGCCGCCCTAAGCCGAAATGTACTGGAGCCAAAGTTTCTGGGGGCACAGATGGGGGTCAGCTCTCTTTTGACACTTCTTGCCATCTATGCTGGCTACCGGCTCTCCGGTGTTCTGGGCATGATACTTTTGCCCGTACTGACCATGCTGGGTGCCGAGGTGCTGGAAGCCAGAAAAAGGAGCAGCCAAACCTGACTCCAACAAAAAGGAGCTGTTGCAAAATTCGCATTTTGCAACAGCTCCGAATTCTATTCCATATTTCGCAGCGCAGGAAGATCAGAAATACCCCCCAACGCTTCCGGCAAAGCCGTGAAGCAGTACGCCTGCTTTCCGAAGGGAAAGCTGATCCGCACCGAGCACAGCGCAATTCCCCCGCTGCCCCCGCCATACCGACCATCTCCCAAAAGAGGCATTCCCCGGGATGCAAACTGAACCCGGATCTGGTGACTTCGGCCGGTATACAGCCGCACCTGAACCAGGCTTGCCTCTTCCCCGGCAGAAAGCACCCCATAGGCAAGCTTGGCCTTTTTTACGCCGCCTCGAAGCCGCTTTACCACATAGGACTTGTTTTTTCTCTGATCGTGGAGCAGAAGATCCTCATAAATCCCCGCCTCCGGCTCCGGTTTTCCCTTCACCACCGCCAGATACTCTTTTTTCATTTCCCCATTCTGAATCACCTTGGACAATTCGCCCGCGGCTCTGCTGGTTCTGGCGTAAACCATTACGCCTCCCACCTCCCGATCCAATCGGTGAACCGGAAAAAACTGGCCCCCAAGCTGGTTCTCCAGCAGCTGGAGCATGGTCTCCTCCCCCGTCTTCCCCCCTTGGGACAGCACCCCAGTGGGCTTGATACACACCACAAAGTCCCTGTTCTGATGCAATATTTGAAGTTCCATACCGTTCCTCCGAAAAATTGGGCCCGCAGAAGCAGGCCCAACTAAATTCTTAATCTTTTCTCTCGTCGCCCCAGAAAAACAGTGCCACAGTACCCGGGCCTGTATGGCTGCCGATGGTTGTACCCACAGAATAGATCTCCACCTTGCCATCCAGCTGGGGGAAGGTCTTTTCTACCAGCTCCGCCACCTCTCTGGCATCTTCCAGGCAGGCGGAATTGCACACATAGCACTTGCCGCTGTAGTCCTTTCCGTTCTGTGCGTGGACCGCCATTTTTTCCACAATAGCTTCAATAACCTTTTTCTTCCCCCGGATTTTATGCCGGGCAATCAGCTTTCCCTCGTTGCTCACATTGAGCAGGGGGCAAATATTCAGCACCGTGCCAAACCAGCCACTGAGCTTACTGACTCGGCCGCCCCGAATGAAGAAGGTCAGATCTGTGGTAAAAAACCAGTGGTGCAGCTCCAGCTTGTGCTTCTCTGCCCAATTCACCAGCTCCTGCGCCGTCAGCCCCGCATCCCGCAAATCCGCCAGCTTGTCCATCAAAAGTCCATAACCGGAGGAGGCCGCCAGAGAGTCCACCACGTAGACCTTATGCTCCGGGAACTCCCCCTCCATCATTTCTGCGGCAATCCGGGCCGAGTTTACCGTACCGGAAATACCCGAAGACAGACTTACGTGTACCACATCCTTGCCTTCCTTTAAAAAGCCCCGGAAATAGTCACAATACTCCTCCACATTGATCTGAGAAGTTTTTGTGGCAGCGCCATCCACCATGGCCTGATAAAATTTATCAAAGGGCACCGACACACCAAGGTCATCAAAATAGGGCACCCCGTCCAGCTCGTAATGAAAACAAATATACGAAATATCTCTGGCCTGAAAATGCTCCCGGCTCAGATCTGCTGTGGAACAGCAGGAAAGAATATACTGCATAATTGGAACTCCTCCGTGTCTATAATCATCCTTTAACGTAATTATTATAATTACATTTACGTTAAATTGCAATAGTATCTTTGAAATTCCCCCTGGATTTTTCGGTCATAATTTGTGTTTTTCCCCGGCTTATGATAAAATGGAGCAAAATACTAGCTGGAGGCAGCATTATGGATCACATTCCCCCGCTCAATGTCATTGCCCACATTGAAAGTCAGTTTCCCACTAAATTCGGCATTCCCCGGCAGAGCGGCCTGGTAGAGGAGCTCCGGGCCAACATCGTCTTCACCGAAGAATATCGGGTTCCCGAGGCCGTCCGGGGACTTCAGGACTTCTCCCATCTCTGGATCATTTGGCAGTTTTCAGGTGCAGTTCGGGAGGGCTGGAGCCCCACCGTGCGGCCTCCCCGTTTGGGCGGCAATACCCGCATGGGTGTGTTTGCCACCCGCTCCCC
>CAZFXB010000227.1:0-3353 GCA_964522835.1 uncultured Oscillospiraceae bacterium | reverse complement strand
GGCCGGAATGTTATATTGATTCATAAAAATAGCTCCGTTCTCAGAATTTTGGTTGGTTTCTGAGAACGGAGCTAGGGATATTTTACGATGTAGGGAAGCCAGCTGTACAAGGATACAAAACTATTTATTCCACCGATGTATCGCCTTTAGACTATAATTTCAAGTCAAAGGAGAAGGCTTTCGATATGCTATGGTGTATAAATCTCCACTGCCTGTTCCCAGGTGAGCCCATCAAGTTCCTCGCTGATTGGATTGTCCACCACAGATAGCAGAGTCTCTGCATCTGTCAAATAATACAGCGTCTCAAAGTTACAAATAAGCCCTGCCTGGTCTTCATTGAAAAATGCAGCAAATTCTCCACCCGATTCGAACAAAGCACTCATCTCTCCAAACATAGTATTATGCAGGATTGTGATTGTGTCATCCTCGTCCAAAAAGGCCACCGTATCTGTCCTTCGAACTGCGTACTGTTCATAAGTCGTTGTCATATAACGCATCCCTGCGTTTTCGAAAAAAGACAGTTCTTCGTCACTCATACCGATCCCAGCCATCATATCCGTTTCTACAGCCACATCTTCAAGCCGTTCTTCGACTGTGAACCGGATCAACGAAGCCCCATCAACGCAATCACGCAATGACATATCAGGATCATGGTACGCCATATCATAAGTATCCACATACGGGTACTGCTCTCTAATCGCAACAAAGTCAGATTCAGCTGGGGGCACTTCCTGCTCAATATGAGCCGATGCCCTCTCCGCTGACTCCACAGAATTCACGTTGGACAGCTCTGCACTGATTTGTTGTGTTGAAGAACAGCCTGAGCAAATCGCAATTATCATGCCACACAAGCACAGGAATGGAATTATTGTTTTCATAAAGTACCACCTCAATAGTTTAATAATAATCTCAACCGTAGAAATCGAAATATCATTGAGATCATGATCTTGCGGTGTGCTGTTAGCTGTAGACTTATGTTTCATTACAGAGTTTCCTGTAAATTGGTTATAATCAGGATTATCACAATGCCCTAGGCAAACTGCATGACCCATCTCATGTGTCAATGTGGTAGTCTTTGTTGTACTGGATAGACCACTCCAAGTGGACGGGTTAAGGTATATAATTGCACTTTGAATTGACTTCGTAGACGAATTTGCTGTAGTGTATGAATTCACTGTGGTACCATTGGTATCATGCAACACAGTAAAGCCTGCAGCGATAGAACTTCCTGTTGCGTTATTCCATGCCGTAGTCGTTGGTTCCTTATGACGCCCCTCAATATGACTTTGTAGCAGATGTAACTGAAGGTGTTTCCACATATGTTCCGGAAGAATTGTACACTTTCGCAGAAGTTACTACCCGATAGCTGTAACCGCTGGAAACGTAGTAAAACTTGGACAGGCTCTTGGAATCGCTGGTGCTCCATGTCTGAATCGTGGTCCAATAGCTACCGTTGTACTGTTGCAGCTTCATCGTCAGGGTTGCTGTGTAGCCGGAATAAAGAACTACTGTTCCGGCACAAGTTGCCTTTCCTGTACTGCTGATTGATAAGTCCGTTACAATCGTTGATGTACCTGTGTATCTAGGGCTAACCTCTCCGGCGAATACATTGATACCAGACGTGAGCAATACTACAGCCATAAGCATACACAGTATCCGTTTTGCAGTTTTTACTTTCATGTTTTTTCCTCCTAAAAAGTTTATCTATTAGGATAGACACGAAAGCAGAAAAAACGCAACAACATTTTTATTTAAATAGTTGCCTTATCCAATCAACGAGAATCGCATCGTTCACGGCTGCGGTAATTTCATACGTTTTTTCTCCATTTATATCGCCAACAAGTACTGTAGTTGTTCCGTTTTTGCTCACTGCGATTCCCTGAATTCCGTTTATTTCAATTTCCGTCACATAATCGGCATTCTCTGTATCTATATTGTACACTGCTGACGCTGCATACCTTAACCATGTAATCTGATTACCATCCGGCCCCGAAATCTCCGCTGTCTCCATCATATCATTCACATCGTGAGATGCCAACACATATCCCTCCGGCAGAACAGCCATAAAATCCTCCACGGTGTACACATGGTCTTCGGCCGCTACAGCAGCATTCTCCGGATCTCCTGTAAACTGCACTGTTGTATGGGTTTCGCAGTAAGTCAGCACCATGTTCAGAACCTTGTTTCGAAACGCCTCCACCGACACAAAAAATGCGCCAAAGGTGATATTCAGGGTCAGTACCACTACCGCAACCCGTGTGAGTGCTTTTCCTGCAATTTTCATAGCATACTTTCGATTATTTTTGCGATACGTTTTTCGAATGAGCTTGAGGCCTCTCTCCTCCATTCCCTCCGGAAGTTGAAAATCCGGATCCTTCTCCAGCTCCTGCTGTAATGTCAGCAGATGTTCCCCCTCTTCTTTGGCATATTCATCCATCAAAAGTGCAAACAGGGCATTTTCATAATTCTCTTGAAGTTGTTTTTCCATTTTATCCATGTCTTGTCTCCTAATCTATATCAATCATTTGTTGTAGGATTTTCCGCCGTGTCCGGGTCAGCATCATTCGAACACTGGATGCCTTTACCCCAAGTTCCACGGCAATATCCGCATCGGAGCACCCCAGAATATATTTTGCGTCAATCAGAAAACGGTCTTCAGGAGACAGCTTATTCACCACCTCCCGGATATGCTTCGTCTGTTCCCGCTGAATCATAAGCTCATCCAGATTCCCAATTGAATCGGCAACATTTAGAAGCATCGCTTCCGGATCACTGGAAATCTGCTGTTCTTTTTGCTTTGTATCCTGCGTAGCTCTGGTGATAGCAGTATTTCGGACTGTGGTAATCACATAAGTACGCAGAACTGTTTCGTTCATCTCTTGCAGTAATTCTGTTTTCGGAATCAACTTCAAAAATGCATCATGCACCACATCTTCTCGGTCTGATTCCGACTCTATATAATGTCCCACCACATAGTACGCCAATTTGCTGTATTTATAATAGAGCTGCTCCACAAATACTTGACTCGTATTGTTTTCTTCGTACATCTCTGAAATCACACACAGATCACTCCCAAACTCTCCCCATATATAGGATAGACCCATTTTTTCCAAAAACGCAACAACAAGCAGGGATAAGAAGTATAACTTTTTATAACAATAATTTAGCTTGTATGTTTTTCATTTTAGTATAACTAAATTATATATGTGATTTACATCTTTTTCAATGTTGTTACTTAATTATCGGGGAGTAAAAATCTATTTTTCGTATAATTTCATTACATAACCCAAAATGGAATGGATGTGCGAAACTATGTCGGATTTAGGGGATCGTCTTTCCGAACTTAGACTGGA
>CAZFXB010000226.1:0-3385 GCA_964522835.1 uncultured Oscillospiraceae bacterium | reverse complement strand
ATCCAGGTCATCCGTCAAGGCTTCCTTCAGCACATCATCATGCTGGTCCTGGGGCTCTTCCTCTGAAAGCTCGTCCAGGGAAAAGCTGAGCTCACTGAGAATAGTCTCCAGTGCGTCTTCCCGGTACTGCTTTCTGCCGCAGCCGGGACAAATATCGGCACCGTCAGGGATCATGTTGCCGCAGTTTTCGCAAATTTTGCTCATAATCTTCCTCCGTATATCTCGGATTTCCAAAGGAATCCATTTTCTTTTGATTTACCATGATATCATACCACATCTTTCTACAAAATCCAATGGTTAATATCATCAATGTTGTTGCTTTTTTTTCAAAAATAACGTAGAATAAGATAGAATCCGTGAATACTGCGCAGTGGGCTGTTTCCTTTGCCCGCCTGCGTAAATTGATATTCCCAATTGGGAGGTTTAATAATGATTGATCCGAAACAAATCACTCCGCTCCTCAGCAATACCACCGTGGAGAAAACCATTTCCACAGGCACCAGCGGTGATGTGTATCTGGTTTGCCGTCAGCATGACAACAAGCAGATGGCTTTGAAGCATGTTTCTATTCCCGCCTCAGAGTCTCAGACCAAAGCGCTCATCTATTCCGGTGCAGTGAAATCCGAGTCTCAGGCCCAGAGGTATTACAGCACTCTGGTTCAGGAGCTCAAGCAGGAGCTGCTGCTGCTCAACGGGGTCAAGAATGCAGGAAACCTGCTGAAATTCCGGGGTTATCAGGTAGATCAGAAGTTCATCGGCTCCGGCTACGATGTGTACATGCTCTCTGATTATTGCCCCAATCTCCGGGACAGCCTGAAGGAAAAGCCCCTTACCAAGCTCTCTGCCCTGAATTTGGCCATTGACCTGTGCTCTGCCCTGGAGCAGCTCCGTGCTACTGGTCTGATGCACAAGGATGTCCATCCCGGAAACATCTTCCTGGGCAGTGCCGGTCAGTATCTGATCGGTGACCTGGGTGTGGCCCAGCTGTCTGAACTCAACTACAGCTCCATGCCCGATGCCATGATCTCCGAGTATACTGCCCCGGAGCTGCTGGAGGGTGCCGCAATTCTCAACGAAACCGCCGACATCTACAGCGTAGGCGTTGTGCTCTACGAGCTCTATAACGGTGGCTCCTTGCCCAGAAACAGCAAAGGGGTCTTCAAGCGCAAGGCAGATAAGCCCCTGGATGCTCCCGAATTTGCCGATGTGGCCATGTCCGAGATCATTCTGAAGGCCTGTGCCTTTAAGCCGGAGGATCGTTATCAGTCCCCCTCCGACATGAAGCAGGCGCTGGTGCTGTACATGCAGCGTGGCGATGCCTCTGAGGAGCTCCTTTGGCCCCAGCCGGAGGTTCCCGTCCAGGAGGCCACCGAGGAGGAAGCTCCCCAGGAGCCCCAGGACACTGTTGCAGCCAGCGCAGATACCATTGCCGCCGCAGTTGCTGCGGTGGACGCAGAGCCTGAGCCCATCCAGTTGGGCGAAAACGAGGTTCTTTCTGCGGACATTCCTGCGGAGGAGCCCAAGGCAGAACCGCACCGCAGCCTGAACGAGCTGGGTGAGGACGAGCTGCTGCTCCAGCCTGCCCAGGAGATCACAGTAGAAGACTTTCTGGCAAACCTGCGGAAAAATACTGGCATTGAAGTGCTCAGCATGGATGCCGACGGCAATATGACCACCGTTCCCGGCTACGAAACGGAGGAGACGCTGCCAGAGGACACCGAGTATGTTGCCTCGGCAGACAATCGTCTCGATATTCTCCAGGGCCTTGAAGACATTGCCCGGGCCACCGAAGAGGTGGAGCTTATGACAGAGAACGCCGTGATGGAGGCCCAGACTCCTGCCGAAGAATCCCCCGCACTGGAAAACAAGGCAGACGAGATCGCTGCCGCAGTTCAGGACATTGTAGGCGAAGATTCCCAGGAGGCCGCCGAGCTTACGGATGAGGCCCAGCCTGTGGATGTTCCCGAAGAGCCCCTTGTCCAGACAGAGCCGACCCGTAAAAAGGCCCGTCCCGTACAAAACGACAATGTGGATGAGTACGACAACGGCTACGAAGAAGAGGATGACGATCAGGACGAAAAGGGCGGAACCTGGAAAAAGGTGCTCATTGCAGTCATTGTCCTTTTGGTTCTGGCCGGAGGTGCTTTCTCTCTGTACACCTTTAAATCCGACACCATTAACAGCATTTCTGTGGACACCGTGTCCTCCTCCTCTGTCACCGTAGTCACCGACACCAAGAATCACTCTGCAATGGAGGTCATCTGCTCCACCGCATCCGGCGAAGTTGCCCGGGTACCTTACACCGAGGCCGGAGCCGTCTTCCAGGATCTGAACCCCAATACTACCTATACATTTACCCTTGCCTCCACCGACGGCAAGTTCCTGCTGGGCACCAAGAGCACACAGGCAAAGACCAAAGAGATGACCAACCTGAGCGGTTTTGCCGCCTCCAGTCTCTCTGCCGTATCTGCCACCCTGGCCCTCAGCGGCACCGGCCCTGTTCCCGAGACCTGGGTGGTAACGCTGACCTCTCAGAGCGGCGAAAATATTGTGGTCGAATCTGGTGACATTCCCATTCTGGTGGAGGGTCTGACCCCCGATACCACCTACACGGCCACCATCTCCCGGAAGGATGGAGATATTCTGGGCGGTACTACGGAATGCAGCTTCACCACCATGGAATATACCACCCTGGCCACCTTTGAAACTGCCGAAATCTCCACTGACAAGGTGTCCCTGACCTGGGCCTACTCCGGCACCGTACCCGATGCCTGGACAGTCACCTGTGAGGGTACCGACGGCAGCTCCACCAGCCAGGATGTAAACGGCACTGAGTGCACCCTGGACGGCCTCACCTCCGGCGAGACCTACACCATTTCTCTTTCCTGCCCCTCCCTGAAGGCCACGGATATTTCCACCATGTCTGTCACCATTCCCTCTGTAACGGTCACCTCCGTATCCAGCACCGCCAACGAGGATGGAGACATTGAGGTATCCTGGGAATACACCAGCGATATTGCGCCGGAATCCTGGCGTGTCAGCTACGCCTACGTAACCTCCACCGGGGAAGAAATCACCCCCACCACTGTCACCACGGACAGTGCCAGCGTAACACTGGAGGATCTGCTCCCCAACACCACCTACAAAATTACCGTGGTTGGCGCAGATGACTTTACCGTAGGCGGCGAAGCCTCTACCACCTGCCAGAGCGGGGATGCAGGCTCCTTTACCGACTATGGCTGCACCGATCCTGCACTGAGCCTCTACATTCTGGAGGACAACCAGGAAGCACTGGAGACCACCTCCACCACCTTTACCACCCAGCAGCATATTTCCTTTGCCCTGGAGGTAAGCTATGACGCCACAGAGGAGGACAAGTCTGTAA
>CAZFXB010000225.1:0-3407 GCA_964522835.1 uncultured Oscillospiraceae bacterium | reverse complement strand
AAGTACAACATCAAGTCTCTCTTTTTTCACTTCTCAAAAGCTCCTTTGCGGTTTCGTACACGTTTGCTGCATCAATGCCCCGGCTTTCCCGAAGCTGAGACACCTTGCCATGGGTCACAAACTGATCCCCCAGATTCATCAGACGAAGCTTGTGGGGCACCTTTCCCTCCAGAGCCAATCTGGAGAGAATCTCCTGGCCAAGGCACCCTCCGTTGAAGGTCTCCTCCAGAACAATAAGGCAGTCCGTTTTCGCCAGAGAATCTTCAATGATATCTATAGATAGTGGGGCAATCTGCCAAAGCTTCACGATCTCGGCATCAATACCGTCCTGCGCCAGCAGCTCCCTGGCCCGCAGGGCCTCGCCCACCATACAGCCGTAGGTCACAATGGTTACATGGCTTCCCTCTGTCAGCACACAGTCCTCCAGAATGCAGTCGCTGTAGCCATCATTGCCACCTCTGGGATATCGAACAGCCACAGGGCCACCCAAATCATAGACCGCATGGTGCAGGGTTTTCCGCAGTTCCTCTGTAGAAGAAGGCGAAAATACTGCCATACCGGGAACAGCCCGCAAAAAGCTCACATCAAAGGCGCCATGATGGGTCTCCCCGTCTGCGCCCACCAGGCCCGCCCGATCCACAGCGAACACCACATGTAGCCCTCCGATGGCGGTATCATGGATCAGCATGTCATAGGCCCGCTGAAGGAAGGTGGAGTAGACCGCCAGCACCGGCAGCATCCCCTGTTTTGCAAGTCCGCTGGCCATGGTGACAGCGTGGCCCTCGGCAATTCCCACATCAAAGAATCGCTTGGGGTACTGCTGGGCAAAGGCAGAAAGTCCTGTTCCCTGCTCCATGGCTGCGGTAATTGCACAAATTCTGCGGTCCTCCGAAGCCATGGCACACATGGTCTTGCCAAAGGCAGAGGAGAATGTCTCCGCTCCGGATCCGGAGGAAGCCCCCTTTTCCACATTGAAGGAGGACACACCGTGATACTCATCCGGGTTTTCCTCCGCATAGCTGTAGCCCCGGCCCTTGGTGGTGGCTACATGCAGCAGCACCGGGCAAGAAAGGTCTTTTGCCTGCCGCAGCAGGAAGGTCAGGTTCTTAATATCGTGGCCATCCACAGGCCCCAGATAGATAAAGCCCATCTCATCAAACATATTGCTGCCGATAAGGGCTTTTTTCATAAACAGCTTGGTACGGTGCACCACATTGTATACGTATTTTCCCCCGGGTGCCTTTTGGGTAAAGGCTCGGAAGGCCCGCTTAAAACTAAGGTAGGACGGCTTCACCCGCTGCTGCTCCAGAAACTTTGCAATGCCTCCCACATTGGGCTGAATGGACATTCCGTTGTCATTGAGCACCACAATAATGGGTTCCCCGCTCTGGCCTGCATCGTTGAGCCCCTCATAGGAAAGCCCGCCCGTCAGTGCGCCGTCACCAATGACAGCAATGACGCTGTAATCCTCCCCGGAGAGGGTTCTGGCCCGAGCCATACCCAGGGCAGCGGACACGGAGTTGGACGCATGACCGCCCACAAAGGCATCCGCCTGAGACTCCCCCGGTCTGGGGAAGCCAGCCATACCGCCAAACTGCCGCAGGGTCTTAAACCCATCCATACGGCCAGTGAGCAGCTTATGCACATAACACTGATGGCCCACATCAAAGACGATCCGATCCCGGAAGGGATCAAACACCTTATGTAGGGCAATGGTCAGCTCTACTGCGCCCAAATTAGAGGCCAGATGTCCCCCTGTTTTGGCAACGCTATCTATCAAAAAATTACGAATTTCGGCACAGAGCTGTGTTTCTTCCTCCGGGCTGAACCCCAGAAGCTCCTCTCTGTTGCCTGCTCGTTGTAAAAGATCCACATTTACACGACCTGTCTATTATGGTTTCTGTGCGTCAGGACATTCTGGAGGTCAGGCTCAGGGCCAGACGCTCCAAAAAGTCCGTATTTTTAAAGTTTCCCGCCTGCAAAGCGGCAAGGGCTTTTTCTGTTTCCTGCTCTACCAGCCTCTGGCACTTCTCGAGACCGAACAGCGTCACAAAGGTGGATTTTCCATTCTCCACATCGGAGCCGATGGGCTTCCCCAGCTGCTCCTGAGAAGAGATTTCATCCAGCATATCATCCCGGATTTGAAAGGCCAACCCCAAATGAATGGCAAAATCGCCAGCGGCGGCTATTTGCTGCTCAGTGCCCCCACCCAGCACCGTGCCCATCTGGCAGGCCGCCCGGATCAGGCACCCGGTCTTGCGGATATGAACGGCACGGAGTTCTTCCTCCGTCAGGAGGTGTTTTTCCCCCTCCATATCAAGAACCTGTCCCGCAACCATGCCATGTTCTCCGGCTCCTGCGGAAAGAAGCCGAACACAGGCAATGGCCTGTTCTGCCGGGACTTCCATGGTGGACAGAGTTTCAAATGCAGCTGTCAAAAGCGCATCCCCTGCCAGGGTTGCGATATCATCTCCGTATACCTTGTGGCAGGTGGGCCGACCACGGCGAAAATCGTCGTTATCCATACAGGGAAGATCATCATGGATCAGGGAATAGGTGTGCACCATTTCCACAGCGCAGGCTGCCGGAAGGGCCTTCTCCTCCACTCCACCTACTGCCTCACAAAATGCCAGCAGAAACACAGGACGGAGTCGTTTTCCTCCAGCCAGCAGGCTATATCCCATGGCCTCCAGCAAAACAGAATAATCTGTCTTTTCTGTGAAATAGCATTTCAGGGCATTCTCAACCGCAGAGCACTTCGCTTCCAACTCAGCCTTCATCCCGGAACACCTCTTCCACAGGAGCCCCATCCGGCCCCTTCATCAGGGTAGATACCTTGAGCTCCGCATTGGAGAGCAGCTCCGAACACTTGGCTGCCAGCTTTGTCCCCTCTTCAAAGAGCTTTATGGACTCCTCCAGGGGCACATCACCCTTTTCCAGGGCCTTCACAATTTCGTCCAGACGTACCATAGACGCTTCGAAGGTGACAGATTTCTTAGGCATAGTTAATCCTCCTCAATGGTCTCCACCTGAGCAGCCAGGCTGCCCTTCTGGAGTCGGATGGTAATATGATCTCCGGGTGCAAGGTCATGGGCCGAACGCACCGCCTGTCCCCGGCTGTTTTCCGTAATACTGTAGCCCCGGGCCAGCACCTTTAGGGGGCTCATGGCATCCAGGCGGCCCGCCACGGACTCCAGTTGCTTTCTCTGTCCATCCAGCTGAATCTTCATTCCAACAGGAAGCCGTTCCTGCCGACGCTGGAGTGCCTCCCAGGAAAGGTTCAGCTGGGCAGTCATGTAAGAGGCCATTCTAACCGTCAAATGATCCAGCTGGAGCTGCCGATCCTGGAAATATTGCATGGGTGACTGGAGCACCCGGGCATTTTTCCGAAGCTCCAGCTGCTGCCG
>CAZFXB010000224.1:0-3431 GCA_964522835.1 uncultured Oscillospiraceae bacterium | reverse complement strand
CAGCGGCGGCTTGAGGGTGACCGAAGGAAATGCCTGTGGTGCAAGCCGCCCTACAGTTCTCAAGAGCTTCGGATTTAGTGTAGGGCCGGTCACCCTCAACCGGGCGCAGAAACGGTTTACAATTACATACAGCTTCCGGCGAATTCGTACCGATTTACGACACCGTCACTGATTCACTTTTCACGATTACTTCTTACTTGCCTCGCTACCATTTGTTTAATTTATCCACTTTTGACCAGAAAATCACCCCCAACCTTGTGTTCCTTGCTTGACAAGACAGGGCAAGACAAGTAAAATACAAATTGGATATTTGCGTATTCATGCCACCAAAAGGGGGCATTTCGCCTCCGGAAAGATGAGGTATCCTATGTTCGTTACCGACGCAAATTTAACGAAGGAGCAGCTTTATCTCTTCAATCAGGGCTCCTATTATCATTCCTACCGCAGCTTTGGTGCTCACCCGGTTTCCGGCGGAGTTCGGTTCACCGTGTGGTGTCCCGGCGCCCAGTCTGTGGGCGTAATCGGCAGCTTCAACAACTGGTGTCCTCAAGCGCTTACCCCCCAAGGCTCCACCGGGGTTTGGAGCGGTATTCTCCCAAATGCCGTTCCGGGAGATGTCTATAAATACCGCATCACTGCCGCCTCCGGCGAGACCTTTGACAAGGCCGATCCCTACGCCTTCTCCGCTGAGGTTCGGCCCGGCACCGCCTCCAGAATCGTATCCCTGGACGGCTATTCTTGGGGTGATGGCCGTTACCGTGCCCTGCGCCGGAACACCAAATCCCCCAGACCTATGAATATCTATGAGGCCCACCTGGGCTCCTGGAAGCAGCAGTCCCATCCCGAAAATCCGGACTGCCCCTTCCTCAGCTACCGTCAGCTGGCCGATGATCTGATTCCCTATCTCAAGGATATGGGCTACACCCATCTGGAGCTGATGCCCCTGATGGAGCATCCCTTTGATGGCTCCTGGGGCTATCAGGTCACTGGATTCTTTGCCCCCACCAGCCGATACGGCAGCCCCAGGGATTTGATGTATCTGGTGGACAAGGCCCATCAAAACGGCATTGGGGTGCTTCTCGATTGGGTTCCGGGCCACTTCTGCCGGGACGCCCATGGTCTTGGCCGCTTCAACGGTGATATGCTCTACGAGGCAGCGGATCACCCGGAGTGGGGCACCTATAAATTCAACTTCGCCCGCAGCGAGGTTCGGGGCTTTCTCATTTCCTCTGCCCTATACTGGCTCAATGTATACCACATAGACGGCCTTCGGGTGGATGGTGTCACCAGTATGCTCTATCTGAATTTCGGATTGCCCGATTGGGCCACGAAAGAATATAATGCGCAAGGAGGGGAAGAAAACCTCCACGCCGTTTCCTTCCTGAAGGAGTTTAACGACGCTGTACACACCCACGCCCCTGGGGCCATCACCGTGGCAGAGGAGAGCTCCGCCTGGCCCCATGTCACCGGTAAAACCGCAGATGGCGGTCTGGGCTTCGATCTGAAGTGGGACATGGGCTGGATGAACGACACCCTGAGCTACTGCAAAGAGGACTTCCCCTACCGGAAATATCACCACGATAAGCTGACCTTCTCCATGATGTACAGCTTCTCAGAAAACTTTGTCCTGCCCCTGAGCCACGACGAGGTGGTTCACGGAAAGAAAAGTCTCATAGGCAGAATGCCGGGAGACTACTGGCGGCAATTTGCCGGGCTCAGGCTGTTGGCCCTCTATCAGATCACCCACCCGGGGAAAAAGCTCAGCTTTATGAGCACAGAATACGGCCCCTTCATCGAATGGCGGGAGTATGAATCCCTGGAATGGTTTATGCTGGACTACCCCGCCCACAAGAAGCACCAGGACTATGTCCGAGCCCTGAATGGCATCTACAAAAATCAGCCTGCCCTGTGGCAGGATGACCACAGCTGGGATGGCTTCCACTGGCTGGACGCTGATCGGCGGGAGGAAAGCATACTGGTATACCGCCGTACCGGCAAAGAGAAAACAAAAGCAATCACCGTCCTGCTGAATTTCCAGCCGGACGTACATCCGGGCTACCGCATCGGTGTTCCCTATCCCGGGGACTACCGGGAGATCTTCTCCTCTGATATGGAGGCGTTCGGCGGCAGCGGGAAATACAATTCGGGAATTCTCCACGCAGAGCCCATCCCCTGGAATGGAGAGAAATACTCCATTGTGGTGGATGTACCCCCGTTGGGCGGTACGCTGCTGCAAAAGGTTCCCAGAAAAAAGAAAGATTAAGGAGCGATTACCATTGTTCGCAGGAAAAGAAGACTTTAAAATCGCCTATGGCGCCAAGGCCCTTGAGACCCTGGCAAAGCCCATCGACGAATGCACCACCTTTGAAAAATATGAAGTGCTGGCCTACCTGGTCTCCAGCACCGTCAGCAAGGTTCGCACCCAGACCTCTCAGCGCCATGTCAGCCTCCAGCAGAAAAAGGTTCACTACTTCTCCATGGAGTTTCTGATTGGGCGGCTGCTGAAAAACTACCTCATCAATCTGGAGATGGAGGGCATCGTTCGGGAGGGCCTCAGCGACATGGGCATTGACCTGGACGAGTTGTGCCAGTGCGAAATGGATCCGGGCCTGGGCAACGGCGGTCTGGGCCGTCTGGCAGCCTGTTTCCTGGACTCCATGGCCTATCTGGGGGTTCCCGGCGTAGGCATGGGCATTCGGTACCGGTTCGGCCTGTTCCGTCAGAAATTCGAGAACGGCTACCAGATCGAAGAGCCGGACGGCTGGCTGGAAAACGGCTATCCCTGGGAAGTAAAGCGGCCCGAGGATGCCCTTCCCGTCCACTTTGGCGGCTACGTGGAGCAGGTTCAGGATCAGGACGGCAGATTCCAGTATATCACCAAGGATGCCGACACCATTCTGGCGGTGCCCTATGATGTGCCCATCGTGGGCTACGGCGGCAAAACCGTCAACATTCTCCGGCTCTGGAGTGCGGAGCCGGTGGTGCAGCGTCTGGATCTTCAGGCATTTAACGCAGGCGACTATTCCGGAGCTATGCGGGAACGGAATGAGATCGAAGCCATTACCACCATTCTCTACCCCGATGACAGCACCGAGGCTGGCCGCCGTCTCCGGCTGAAGCAGGAGTATTTCTTCGTCTCTGCCGGCACCATGGACATTGTTAAGAACTTTAAGATCAACTACGGCACCAACTGGGCCATTTTCCCCGAAAAAATCAGCATCCACACCAACGACACCCACCCGGCCCTGTGTGTGCCGGAGCTGATGCGGATCCTGCTGGACGAGGAGGGTCTGTCCTGGGACGAGGCCTGGGATATCACCACAAAAACCCTGTCCTACACCAACCACACCGTTATGCCCGAGGCCCTGGAGAAATGGTCCATTGACCTGATGCGTTCTCTCCTGCCCCGAATCTACCAGATCATTGAGGAG
>CAZFXB010000223.1:0-3469 GCA_964522835.1 uncultured Oscillospiraceae bacterium | reverse complement strand
TGGCTACAAAATAGCTGCGAAATCCTTGAAGATGCTGCAGCTAGCGTGAAATATGAGGCCCTCGCTGTTTCCCAGGGAAAACGGCGGGGGCCCTCAATTATGCAAGCTTCTTGGAGTGGTTTTGCGAGACCGAAAGAAGGGGGCAACGGGTCAGGTGGATTCCCGTTCGATGATTTCGGAAACAACCATCAGCCGATGGGAGACCTCGTTGCCGTCCAGAATTTGCAGCAAAATATTAGAACAGGTGATGCTCAGTTCAGGCATTTTGTTATTAAGTACGGTCATCCGTGGGAAACTGAGCTGGGAGTATATGGAGTTGTCGATTCCAATCACTGCGACCTGCTCCGGGATGCGGATACCGGAATCCTGAAGGGCCCGCATTCCCGCATTTGCCAAAAGGTCGGTGGAGAAAATAATCGAATCCAGCTCGGGATGCTGGGCAATCAGCTGTTTTGTGGCTTCATAGCAGGTTGTCCACTCGTCGCAATCCGGCTGACGAGTCAGGTTTACAATAAATGGCTCTCTTCCGGGAATGTGTTCCTTCCAGGCGTGGACAAAACCCTGAATTTTCAAGGTATTACTCGGTGTCATGTTGATATTGACATAGCAGGGGTTCTCTTTTCCCTTGCGGAACAGCAGCTGCAGGCATTCGGCGACACCGTGTTCCTCGTCGGCAACGACGCTGTAGACATTGGGCAGATCGATGACACCGTTTTCGATGATAACGGGCAGATTGCTGAGGTAGCGCTGGATTGCAAGCTTAATTTTGTCGCTCTGGAACGTGGAGCCAATCAGGACAACGGCCTCTGCACGTCTGGAGGCCAGAAGCCGGAGCCCCTCCACACGGGATTCTTCGGTAAAGCCGCAGTTTACGATCAGACAGGAGTATCCGGCTTTCTGAAGGGCCTGTTCTACATGATATGCGCTTTCGGCATGGTGGACGGTTCGTATATCCGACATCATAATACCGATGATTTTGGAGCTTTGACTTACCAACCCCTGGGCAGAGGCGTTTGGCTCAAAGTGATACTCCTTGAGCAGCTTGGCCACCTTTTGCCGTGTTTCACTGTTTACACCAGGCTTGTTGTTCAGAACACGAGAAACAGTACTGGCAGAGACACCGGCGATCTTTGCGATATCGTAAATCGTCATAGTAAACTCCTTTAACAGAAAATTAGAATATTGGTCGATAATCCATATTGCCATGGAGTGCACAGACTGCTGCATGATTTGGATGAAATTAGCACGTTGGTTATATTATATACTTTTATACATCCGATTGCAAACATTAACTTAAAAATTGAAATCGATTTCATAAAAAATGGAGATGAATTGGAAAAAGAATATTCGTTTTTGCAATTTACAACAAATTGTATGTTTATCTTTGTGGAAAATAGCCATTGAATTGAAGAGTTTATATTGATATTATATAAACAAAAAAGTCGCAATCGATTGCAAGAAAAATGGATACAGGAGCAGCGAGATGAAGAGATATGCGATTGGCCTGGATAACGGCGGCACAATGACAAAAGCGGCGCTCTTTGACGTGAACGGCAGAGAAATTTGTATTGTATCCCGGAAGACTCCGGTTTTTTCACCCAAGCCTGGTTACAGCGAGCGGGACATGGAGGAAATCTGGCAGGCCAACTGCTTTTGCATCCAACAGGTGCTGGCCCAGTCCGGGGTGATGCCTGAGGAGATTCTGGGTCTGGCAGTTTGCGGACACGGAAAAGGACTGTACCTTTGGGGAAAAGACGGCAGACCGGCATACTATGGAATCGGCTCCACAGATAATCGGGCCTGGAGGATCGTGGAGCAGTGGTACGCTGACGGAACTCACGCAGCGGTTTATCCCCAGATATGTCAGCAGCTGATGGCCTGCCAGCAGGCTCCGCTGCTCAAATGGATCAAGGAACAGCGGCCGGAGGTTTATGCAAATATTCAGTATGTTTTTTCTGTTAAGGATTATATTCGCTTCCGGTTGACCGGTGAGGCCTGGTCTGAGTCTACGGATATTTCTGGTTCTGGCCTGATGGATGTACAAAACTGCTGCTTTGACAGGACGCTTCTGGAACGGCTGGGCGTTGGGGAGATTTACGATGCACTGCCCGGGTTGAAATCCTCGTGTGATTTCTGTGGCAGCATTACCGAGCAGGCTGCTGCACTGACCGGCCTTTTGCCGGGAACCCCTGTGGCGGGGGGCATGTTTGATGTGGATGCCTGTGCCATTGCCGCCGGAGTGACCCGCCCCGGGCAGATCTGCACCATCACCGGTACGTGGAGCATCAACGAATTTATTTCCCCTAAGCCAATTACCGGCACACAGATCGCCATGAATTCTATTTATGCCATCCCCGGCTACTATCTGCTGGAGGAGAGCAGCGCCACCAGTGCGGGAAATCTGGAGTGGGCCATAGAGAATTGCCTGGATACGGGAGGCCGTACCGGCAGTGCCCTATACGATTATCTGGGAAAGCAGGTGGAAAGCATCCCGCCTGAGAACAGCGAGGTTTATTATCTGCCCTTTTTGTACGGCAGCAATGCGCATCCTTTGGCAAAGGCCAGCTTTGTGGGCCTTACCAGCTTCCATACCAGCGCCCACATGGTGCGTGCGGTGTATGAGGGGGTGGCCTTTTCCCACCGAACCCATATTGACAAGCTGCGCTCCGTCACCGAAAGGCCGGACAGCATCCGTATGGCAGGCGGGGCGGTGAAATCTCCGATGTGGGTGCAGATGTTTGCGGATGTTCTGGGCTGCGCCATTGAAACCGTGGACGGGGTAACAGAGCTGGGAGCGCTGGGCTGCGCCATGGCTGCTGCGGTGGCTGCCGGGGTCTACCCGGGGTATGAGGCGGCGGCAGAGCGGATGGTTCATATCAATCCACCTGTCCAGCCCGATATGGACAAGCACAAGATCTACAATAAAAAATATGAAAAATACACCGCCATAGTCAAGGTATTGGATACGGTGTGGGATGAATTTCAGGTTTGATTTTGGAGGTGCTGTTTTGAAAGCGTATCAGATTGGACTATACGAGAAGGCAATGCCCGGGACGCTGGACTGGCGTCAAAAGCTGACCTGTGCAGGGGAAGCCGGGTTTGACTATGTGGAGATCAGCATTGACGAAACAGACGAAAAACTGGCCCGGCTTCAATGGACGGACAGGGAACGTGCAGCGCTGGTAGACATAATGCAGAAGGTGGGGGTTCCCATTCGCTCCATGTGTTTGTCCGGTCACCGGAAGTATCCCCTTGGCAGCCATGATGAGGCGGTGCGCCGCCGGAGTATGGAGATCATGGAGCAGGCCATTGTGCTTGCGGCAGATCTGGGCATTCGAACCATCCAGCTGGCAGGCTATGATGTCTATTACGAGGAAGGGGATGCAGATACCCGCCGGTGGTTCCGGGAGAACCTGAAACGGGCTGTTGACAGGGCCGCCGCAATGGGCATCGATATGGGCTTTGAGAC
>CAZFXB010000222.1:0-3509 GCA_964522835.1 uncultured Oscillospiraceae bacterium | reverse complement strand
ACCAGATGGACAGAAAAAAGTCCAGCAAAAGGAGATTTTTCCCTTTGCCGGACTGTTTTAGCTGGCTTTTAATTATTTGCAGCTTAGGGCATGGGGTTGGCTGCCTGCTGCTTTGCCATCTCCTCAGCGAATGCAATGGCATCAGCGATGTCCTGCTCATCGGTGTAGATGGTGTAGGTGGCGTCCATGTAGGTGGCCGCTTCGCAGATGGTCACGGTGATATCTCCGGTAAAGCCGGAAATGGTGACCTTTTCGCTGGTGGGATACTTGTAGGGGCCGCCCAGACCCACGTTGGAGTAAGTAACCGTGCCCTCAGATACGGTGATACCGGCACCCTCTTCACCCTCGGCAGGCTGACCCATGTCGCCGGGTGCATCACACTGGAAGAAGAACACAAAGTCCTCACCAACAGTGGCTTCGAAGGTCTGTCCATCGGAGAAGGTAACGGTGACGGGGCCGGCAGGCTCTTCTACAGGCTCCTCCACCACGGACTCCTCTACAGGCTCTTCCACTACAGAAGGCTCGGCAGGCTCTTCGGCCACAGAAGGCTCCTGGGGTGCAGGCTCCTCCGCAGGGGGCTCCTCTACAGGGGCCGCTACAGAAGGCTCAGAAGCAGGTTTTGATTCAGACGCTGCCGAAGCGGCGGTCTCTCCGCCACAGGCACACAGCAGTCCAAACACCATGGTCAGGGCCAGAATCAAGGCAAATGTACGTTTTTTCATTGTTTTCCCTCCTAGATTTCTCCGCCGCAAAGACGGAGGCGTTGATACACAAATGGTATCGAATGCCTAGATTATAAATTGTCACATCCCCCCTGTCAATGGGATTTATCAACAGAATGTCGCCTGTGTTTTTGTTAAATGTTTCGAAAATGTTAAGTACCCATTCGCTCATCGGGCAAATATCGACCCATTCTCAGGCATCTCAAATCGCTGCACCTCCGGCGGGCCATCATATTCTGCCGCCCCGCCGCATATTCTCTACCAAGAAATAGGGAGGGACAACCATGAAAAGAGGACTGATTTTACTTCTGATTCTGTCCACATTTACCATCTGCTGCTATGCCGCCCCAGAGGTATCTGCACCCAGCTGCATTTTGATGGACATGGAAACCGGAACGGTGCTTTATGAGAAAAACGCAGATGAGCAGCTGGCCCCCGCCAGTGTCACAAAGGTGATGACACTGCTGCTCACCATGGAGGCCATTGATCGGGGCCAACTCCACTGGGAGGACACCATTACAGCCTCCGCCTCCGCCGCAGCCAAGGGCGGCAGCCAGGTCTATCTGGCAGAGGGCGAACAGATGTCCCTGCGGGAGATGATAAAATGTGTGGTGGTCTCCTCTGCCAATGACTGTGCCACAGCGCTGGCAGAGGCCGTCTCTGGCAGTGAAAGCGGTTTTGTGGAGCAAATGAACAACCGGGCCAGGGAGCTGAACATGACCGGCACCCATTTCTGCAACTGCACGGGCCTGGATGATGAGGCCGGAGCCGATCAGCACTATACCACCGCCCGGGATATTGCCATTATGTCCCGGGAGCTTTTGAAGCATAACGAAATCCGGGAATTCACCACCATCTGGATGGACACCATCCGGAATGGCACCTTCGGTCTCAGCAACACCAACAAGCTGGTTCGGTTTTACTCCGGCACCACCGGGCTGAAAACCGGCTTCACCTCCTCGGCAGGATATTGTATGGCAGCCTCTGCCCAGCGGGACGGTCTGGAGCTCATTGCCGCTGTCATGCACTGCGACAGCAGCACCGATCGGTTTGAATCCGCAAAAGCCCTGATGGACTATGGCTTTGCCACATACACCCTGGTGGATCCGGTGGGCGATACAGAGATTCCTCCGGTAACCGTGGAGCTGGGGGCCCAGGAGACCATTACCCCGGTGCCCCAGGGAAACGAGAAAATCCTTCTGGAAAAAGCCCAGGCCGGAAATGTGACCCGTGAGCTACAGTTAAGCCCCATCGTCACAGCCCCGGTAGCCCAGGGACAGACACTGGGCACCATTACCCTAAAATCGGGAGATCAGGTTCTTGGCCAGGTCCCCCTGGTGGCCGATGGGGCCGTAAATCGGCTCCGTTGGTGGGATCTGTTCCGGCAACTGCTGCGGCACCTGTGGATGGCGGAATAAATGGAAATTCAATACTTGCTTTTTTCACAGGAATCCGCTAAGATAAGGGCACTATATTAAATGAGAAAGATGTGACAACTATGATCGAAACAGATATCTCTAATATCTGGGGCAGCATCGACTTCCAGGAATTGATGAACATGGAGCCCCGGCTCAGTGCTGCACACAAGATGCTCTCTGAGGGAACCGGTGCAGGCAACGACTTCCTGGGCTGGTATCACCTGCCCTCCGGCACCACAGAGGCCGAGCTGGATGCCATCCAGAAGGCCGCCAACAAGATTCGCCGTGACTCCAAGGCTCTGGTGGTCATTGGCATCGGCGGAAGCTATCTGGGTGCCCGTGCTGCCATTGAATTTGTAAATGGCGTGATGCACAACGACACCGATCCGGTGAAAATTTATTTTGCCGGCAACCACCTGTCTACCCGTGCCCTCAATGATCTGCTGGCCCGGCTTGAAAATGTGGATTTCTCCATCAACATTGTCTCAAAATCCGGCTCCACCATCGAAACTGCCATTGCCGCCAGAATGTTCCGGTGGCTGCTGAATCGGAAATATGGCCCCGAAAAGGCCAAGGAGCGAATCTATGTGACCACCGATCCCCACAAGGGCAAGCTTCGTGCCCTGACAGAGGAGGAGGGTTATGTAAACTTCCCCATTCCTTCCAACGTGGGCGGCCGTTACAGCGTGTTCACCGCCTGTGGCCTTCTGCCCATGGCAGTGGCCGGTATTGATATCCGCTCTGTCATGGCCGGTGCCCGCCAGGCAGAAACCGAGCTGGATGTCCGCAGCATGGAAAACCCCGCCTGGCTCTATGCCGGTGCCCGGAACCTGCTGTACGAAAACGGCAAGAAGATCGAGATGCTGGTGAGCTACGAGCCTGACTTTGAATACATCTCCCGCTGGTGGCAGCAGCTCTTCGGCGAGAGCGAGGGCAAGGACGGCAAGGGCATTTTCCCCGCCTTCGCCCAGTATTCCACCGATCTGCACTCCATGGGCCAGATGGTTCAGGAGGGCGAGCGGAACCTGTTTGAGACAGTGGTCCGGTTTACCCCCGATGAGAAGGATATCTCCGTGGAGATTGACTGGAAGAATATCGACGACCTCAACTACCTTGCAGGCAAGACCGTTTCCTATGTAGAGGAGAACGCTTACCAGGGTGTTGTAAAGGCCCATGTGGACGGAGCTGTACCCAACATTGTGCTGAAGTGCGGCGGCATGAATGCCCGGACGCTGGGCTACATGATGTACTTCTTCCAGCTGTCCTGCGGCATCTCTGCCTATGTGCTGGGCGTGAATCCCTTCAACCAGCCCGGCGTGGAAGCCTACAAGAAAAACATGATGACAAACCTGGGCCGTTAAGCTACAAT
>CAZFXB010000221.1:0-3519 GCA_964522835.1 uncultured Oscillospiraceae bacterium | reverse complement strand
CCGCCATCACCTACTGGCTCATGGGTTCCCTCAACGGCACCAATCCGGGGGATGTACTTTTGGCCAGCGTGCCCATGGTGGTAGGGCTGGTGCCCCTGTTTTTACTCCGCTGGCGAATCAACATACTCACCCTGGGGGATGAGGAAGCCCAGACCATGGGCATCAACACCAAGCGTCTCCGTATCGCCGTAATCCTCTGCGCCACCCTGATTACCGCTGCCAGCGTATCCGTCAGCGGTGTCATCGGCTGGGTGGGCCTGGTGATTCCCCATCTCACCCGCAGAATGGTGGGCAACAACTATAAATACCTTCTGCCTGCCACCATGCTCTTTGGAGCCATTTTCCTTCTGCTGGTGGACAATATTTCCCGAAACCTGCTGGCCACAGAGATCCCCATTGGCATTCTCACCAGCTTCATCGGGGCCCCCTTCTTTATTTATCTTATTACAAGGGACGGTGAACGGTATTGAGTATTGCAGTCAAGAATCTGTCCTTCTCCTATGGAGATCGGCAGGTGCTGAATCATATCAGCTTTCAGGCAGAATACGGGGAATTTCTCTCGGTGCTCGGCCCCAACGGCGTGGGAAAAAGCACCCTGTTCCGGTGTATGCTGGGTCTGCTTTCTCCTTCGGAAGGGGATACCTTCATTGATGATACTCCCATCTCCACCATGACAGCCGGAACGCTGGCCCGCAAAATCGCCTACATTCCCCAATCCCACTATCCATCCTTCAATTTCAGCGTCTTTGACATGGTGCTCATGGGCACCACCGCCCAGACCAACACCTTTTCTTCGCCCAAAAAGCAGGAGATTCGGCAGGCCGAAGCCGCCCTGAACAAGCTGGGCCTTTCTCATCTGAAAAACAGAGGCTATGGCAACATCAGCGGCGGCGAACAGCAGCTTACTCTGATTGCCCGAGCCATGGCCCAGCAGGCCAGAATTCTGGTCATGGACGAGCCCTCTGCCAGTCTGGATTTTGGCAACCGGATTCGGGTCATGGAGACGGTTCGCCGGCTGAAGCAGGAGGGCTACTGTATCATCCAGTCCACCCACGACCCGGAGCAAGCCTATCTCTATTCAGACAAAATCCTTGCCCTCTACGACGGGCAGGTTTTGGCCCTGGGCACCCCCCAGGAAATATTACAGGATTCCCTCATTTCCACCCTGTACGGTGTGGATGTGGAGATTTCCAGTATGCGAAACGACACCATTCGTGTCTGTGTTCCAAAAAACACGTAAAAGGAAAGGAGATACCCCCATGAAAACCAAACTAATTTCTATTCTGCTGGCTCTTTCTTTGATTCTGAGCCTGGCAGCCTGCGGAACCACCGGCTCCAGCGTTGAAGCCTCCAGTACCGCTGCTGCCCAAAGTGCCCCGGAAGCGGTCGTCCAGCCGGAAGAAACCCCCGAGGCAGACTCTGTCCAAACGGAAGCCCCGGAAACCGGCGCTGAAACCTACATCTTCACCGACGATGCAGGCCGCCAGGTGGAGGTTCCCACCAACGTAAGCCGGATCGTCCCCTCTGCCCCCCTGGCTCAGATTTTTCTTTTGGCCATTGCCCCGGAGATGTTCGTGGGCATTGCCTCTGACTTTGATGAGCCCGCCCGGGGCATCATTCCAGACGAAATGTTTGACCTTCCCTACTTCGGCAGCCTTTACGCCGGAGCTGACCTGAACGTGGAGGAGCTGGCTCTCACCGATCCGGATCTTATCATTGACATTGGCGAAGCCAAGGATTCCACGGTGGAGGATCTGGACGCCCTTCAGGAGCAGACCCTGATCCCCTCTGTATTCATCTCCGCCGACATGGAGTCCATGCCCGAGACCTTCCGGAAGCTGGGGAAGCTGCTTGGTAAGGAAGAAAAGGGCGAAGAACTGGCCCAGTTCCTGGAGAAGATCTACGCCCAGACCCTTGACGTAATGGACAAGGTGGGAGATAATAAGGTAAATGCCCTGTATGTGCTGGGCGAAGAGGGCCTGAATGTCATCGCCGCCGGTTCCTATCACTCCGAGGTCATTGATATGCTGACCAATAACCTGGCCGTGGTGGACAACCCCCTCAGCAAGGGCAGCGGCAACGAGGTCACCATGGAGCAGATCTCCCTGTGGAACCCGGATTTCGTGATTTTCGCCCCCGGCAGCATCTACAGCACCGTCCAGGACATTCCCGCCTGGAACCAGGTCAGCGCCATCGTAAGCGGCAGCTACGTGGAAGTGCCGGACAGCCCCCACAACTGGATGAGTATGCCCCCTGCGGTTCAGCGTTACCTGGGCCTCATCTGGCTCACCGCTGTGCTCTATCCCGAATACTGCGGCTATGACGTAAAGGCAGAGATTATGGAATACTACCAGCTGTTCTACAACTGCCAGCTCACCGAGGAGCAGTACACCACCATTACCACAAACGCATTTTTGGAGGATTAAACATGCATACACTGATCGTTGGCCCCCGTCACGTGGGCAAAACCACCCTGATTTCCCGGGTGCTGGAGGAGGTAGGTCTCCCCGTCTTTGGCTTTGAAACCAAAAAGGAGGACTCCCTTGCCCAGGAGCCCCACGGCAGCCCCATCTATATCTACGATGCCAAGCAGGAGCGGTTTCAGACCCCGGAGAATCTGGTAGGTTACTGCAAGGACAACCACGCCAGCACCATCAAGGATGCCTTCGACCGGTACGCTGTAAAGCTCTCAGGGCCTGTACCCGGGGGCCATCTGATTCTTTTGGACGAGCTTGGATTTATGGAGTCCGCCTCCCCGGACTTCTGCCAGGCCGTGCTGAACCTGCTGGACGGGGATATTCCTGTGATTGCCGCCGTCAAGGACAAAACCACCCCCTTCCTGGAGGCGGTTCGCAGCCACAAAAACGCAAAATGCTTTTACATCGACCTCAATAACCGGGATGAGCTGTTCCCGGAGGTGCTTTCCTTCGTGAAGGCGCAGCTTGCAGACAAGGAGCTTTGATATGGCAAGAAAAACCCTGATTTTAAACGGCTCTCCCCGGCCCCAGGGCAACACAGCCGCCCTGATTGGTGTGCTGAAGGAGCACCTGGAGGGTGAAGTCATAGAGCTTTCTGCCTTCCGCTCCAATATTGCCCCCTGTGTGGACTGCCGGAGCTGCTGGACAACTGCCAAATGTGCTGTAAAGGATGAAATGCAGGTCATCTATGACGATGATTTTGACAACATCGTGATCGCCTCCCCGGTGTATTACAGCACCCTCCCCGGCTCTGTCCTCAGCGTGATGAGCCGGCTCCAGCCCTGGCACGCCGCCAAATATTTTCTCGATTCCCCCCTGCAGCTGCGGCCCAAAAAATCCGCCGCCATTCTGACTGCCGGAGGCAAGCACAACCAGGAGAATGCCAAGCACCACCTCAGCGCCTTTTTCCGCATGGTTGGGGCCCAGGGCTTCCGGGAGCACATGGTCTGCTCCATCGACACAGACACCATCCCCGCCTGGGAGGACGAAGCCGCCGTCCAGGGGGTCATAGAGCTGGCCCAGTGGCTGAATGAAAATTGAT
>CAZFXB010000220.1:0-3563 GCA_964522835.1 uncultured Oscillospiraceae bacterium | reverse complement strand
CAGGCCTATGAGTTTATCTCCCGGTTCCCCGAGGGACTGGATACGGAGATCGACCAGGGCGGCGTTAACGTGTCCGGCGGCCAGAAGCAGCGGCTTTGTATCGGCCGTGCCATGCTGAAGAATCCCTCCATCCTGATTTTGGACGACTCCACCTCTGCCGTGGACTCCGCAACGGAAGGACGGATCCGTGAGACCTTCTACAGCAAGTATAAGAATACCACCGTGCTGCTGGTGGCCCAGAGAATCTCCTCTGTCCAGTATGCTGACCAGATCATCGTGCTGGATAAGGGCAAGCTCAGCGACATGGGTACCCACGACGAGCTCATGGCCCGCAGCCAGGTATATCAGGAAATCTACGCATCCCAGCAGGAAGGAGGTGGCCTGGATGGCTAAGAAAAAGGAAACAGCTCCCGCTGTGGATACCAAGGGCAAGAAGAAAGCCCAGGATGATGACGACGACGAGGACGGTAACTATACTGGCTCTATGCGTGGCCAGAGAGGCCCCGGCGGTGCCAAGGACTTCCGAAAGCCCAAGAACACCAAGGGCACCCTGGTGCGTCTGCTGAACTATGTGGTCAGCAACAAGCTGCTGCTGGTGCTGGTGCTGTGTACCATGCTGATCTCCACCATTGCAAACCTGGCCGCCAGCTATTTCTTAAAGCCTATCATTGATGAGCACATTATCCCCTATATCGGTGAGGCTTGGGACAGCCAGTGCTGGATTGGCCTGTTCAAGCAGCTGATGATCCTTCTGGGTATCTATCTGGGTGGCTCTGTTGCCTCCTATGCCCAGGGCCTGCTGATGAGCTTCCTGAGCCAGCGTTCCATCAATCGGCTCCGTAAGGATCTGTTTGATAAGCTCCAGGAAATGCCCATCTCCTACTACGACCGAAACAGCAACGGCGAAATTATGAGCCGGTTCACCAATGATGCAGACAATGTCCAGATGGCCATGGAGCAGACCGTGACCATGTTCATCTCCTCCATCCTGACCTTTGTGGGTACGGTTGCCATGATGATCTATCTGAACTGGATCCTGTTTATCATCACTGTGGCGGTGCTGTGTGTTGACTATATCATCGTCAGAAAAATCAGTAAGAAGTCCAAAAAGCTCTACCGGAAGCAGCAGAGAAATCTGGGCAAGGTCAACGCCTATGTAGAGGAAATGGTAGAAGGCATCAAGGTTGTAAAGGCCTTCAACTATGAGGAGACCGTCAAGGAAGAGTTTACCGAGAAGAACATTGCCTATCGGGACAGCGCCATGGATGCTACCTTCATTGGTATGATTATCATGCCTGTGCTGAACCAGGTCATGGGTATCTGCTATGCCATCACCGCAGTGGTAGGCGGTCTGTTCGTCATCGGTGGTGTCAACGTGGGTGGCGTAGTCTTTACCATCGGTTCCCTGGGCGTATACCTCAACTACACCAAGCAGGTGGCTATGCCCATCAACCAGATCTCCAACCAGGTGGTTACCCTGCTGTCTGCTATCGCCGGTGCTGAGCGTATCTTCGCCGTCATGGATGCAGAGCCGGAAGTGGACGAAGGCAAGATCGTTATGGTGCCCGTAGACGAGAAGGGCAATGAGATGACTGACTGGCTCACCTGTAAGGGCGAAGCCTGGAAGAAGCCTGACGGCACCCTGGTTCCTGTAAAGGGCCATATCGAAGTTCAGAATATTGACTTCCACTATGTGGAAGGAAAGCCTGTGCTGAAGCATCTGAGTGTGGAGGCAAAGCCGGGTCAGAAGATTGCATTCGTAGGCTCCACCGGTGCCGGTAAGACCACCATTACCAACCTGATTAACCGGTTCTACGATGTTCAGAACGGTCAGATTCTCTATGATGGCATCAATGTCAATGACATTAAGAAGGATGACCTGCGCCGGAGCCTGGTGGTGATTCTCCAGGATACCCACCTGTTCAGCGGAACCATTATGGAGAACATCCGCTATGGCCGCCTGAATGCCACCGATGAGGAGTGCATCGAGGCTGCAAAGCGGGCCAATGCCTACAACTTTATTATGTCGCTTCCCGATGGATTTGAGACCTATCTCACCGGCGACGGCGGCAGCCTGTCTCAGGGCCAGCGGCAGCTTCTCAATATTGCCCGTGCGGCAGTGGCGAAGCCTCCTGTGCTTATTATGGACGAGGCTACCTCCTCCATCGATACCCGTACCGAGAAGGAAATTGAAAAGGGTCTGGACGGCCTGATGCACGGCAAGACCGTATTTGTCATTGCACATCGTCTGTCCACCGTTCGAAACTCTGACAAGATCGCAGTTATCGAGGCTGGCGAGATCATTGAGTTCGGTAATCATCAGGAACTCATTGAAAAGGGCGGCAGATACTACGAACTGTATACCGGCCAGCACATGCTGGAGTGACGAGAAAACAGGGGCTGTCTCACATCTATGAGGCAGCCCCTGTTTTTAGATAAGAGGGAATAGAGAATAGTGAATAGGGGAGGTGTTTTCCTTCGGAAAACGGATTGGATTTTATGATATGCACCGGTGCGGCAATCCGTAATACCCTTGGTAGGCAGTTCTTATAATATCATGCAACCAAATAGTAGCATCTGTGGATACATTATGCCACCAAATGATAGCATAGTCAAGAGGTGGTTGCCGTGTATTTTAAGCGTTTGGAGGATCTCAGAATCGATCACGATTTATCCCAGGCAGAGGTTGCAGAAATTCTGGGGTGCCAGCGGGAAGTATACCGCAGGTATGAAAAAGGAACCAGAACCATTCCGGTGGATTTTCTGATTAAGTTGGCAGACTACTATGAAGTCAGTCTGGATTATCTGGTGGGCAGAACCAGGAACAAACAATAGCGGGGGACAGAATTTGTCACTGTTCTTCCGAAAAAACCGTCCTGCACCGGATTGGCACAGGACGGTAAAATTTTATTCGATGGGGATCCAGACCTCGAAATAGCCTGTAAGACCGTCTTCTTCGTTGACAGAGCAGAGCAGATTGCCCCGGGCGGGGCCACAGATGGTAAGCCCATTTGCTTGGCAATACTCCACCATATAGCGAATGAGCTGGGGGGAGAAGTTGCCCTTGCCTACATTTTTAAACACGGAGTGAAGACTTTTGTGAGAAGGAATGTGAACCACCGGGGGATCGGTGGAGACCTTCAGCAGTTCCACGTACTCAAGCCCCAAACTCAGGCCCCAGGCGTAGTCCTTGCCCCCCTCGTCCAGCAGATCCTCCTGGGCGATCTCGAAGCACCGATGGGTGCAGGGCATCAGTGCCAGCCAATCATGGCTCAGCTTTTGCAGGGCAGGGGAGTTCCGGTAGGTGTCGGTATACCGGTTGAGATACCGGACATAGTCCGGGCTGTCTACAATTTCACAGACACCCAGCAGCTGGTGGGCCTTCTGAAGATCCTCACGGTATTCCTTGCTGCGGCGCAGCAGCAGCTCACACCGGGCGATGGTGTTGTGGAGTTCTTCCTCTTTTTCGTCAAAAAGCTGATCCAGATCCTCGGTGGAGGGGATTTTAACCATATCGGAGATCTGGTCAATGGAGAAGCCGAAGTTTTTAAACCACAGACAGT
>CAZFXB010000219.1:0-3574 GCA_964522835.1 uncultured Oscillospiraceae bacterium | reverse complement strand
ACCCCCATTGCACAGGGCCCCTTCTACGCCATCTTTATCAAGCTCTTCCACGAGAATGCCGTAGGCGGTATGTCTACCGATGCGGATCTGCGGGTGCTGAAAAATGGCCAGCCCATCCCCGGCCTTTACGCCGGCGGCGACAACATCCGTGGTATTATGGTACCTGGTGATGTGGGCGTTACTTACGTTGAGAACGTACTGTCTGCCCTGACCGTGGCCTTCTCCAGCGGCTATCTGGCAGCGGAAAAGGCAATTGAATATCTGAAGTAAGCCATCAAAATTGCAGCCCACTGTCCAAAACGGCAGTGGGCTGCTTTTATATCATCTTTTTGTATTTTCTTCGGGTGGCCATGCCGCCCCGCAGATGCCGTTCGGCCTTGTTTTGATCCAGAAGCTGCCGTACCTGCTGGTACAGGACGGGGTTTTCCTGGGGAAGCTTGGAAATTAAATCTTTGTGTACCGTTGACTTGGATATACCGAATTTTTGGGCTGCAGCCCGGACGGTAGATCTGTTCTCGATCATGTACACAGCCAGCACCGAGGCTCGCTGCTCCATGTCCCTATGCAAAAAGGCACCTCCCCAAAATGGTCTGATAGAGACTATGATGGGGAGGTGCTGTTTATTCTAATTTTAGGGACGGAGACCCAGACCGCCCTCCAGCGTGAGGGTTTCGCCGGTCATATATTTGAGGTCGGGGGAGGCCAGAGCCACGCAGGCACGGCCGATCTCGGTTTCCACGTTGCCGTAGTGACCCATGGGGGGCATTTCTACATTGGACTTGAAGGCTTCCGGGTAGGCGTTGGCCCAGTTTTCCAGCTGGGCAGTCCAGGCCAGTGGGCAGACAATGTTCACGTTGATGTCATCAGGGCCCCATTCTCTGGCGGCCACCCGGGTAAGACCACGGATGCCCTCCTTGGCGGCAGCATAGGCACACTGACCGTAGTTGCCGAAGAGGCCCGCACCGGAGGCGAAATTGATGACACTGCCCTTCGTTTTTGCCAGATAGGGATGGCAGGCCTTCATATAGTAAAAGGTTGCATAAAGACCGGAGTAGATGGCCAGATCAAACTGCTCCGTGCTGTGGTCATTCAGGGTGACGCCGGAGGCAGAGGCCTGGGCGCAGTTAATGAGCACGTGAATGTCTCCGAAGGCTTCAACGGCCTTCGTTACCACGAGATTGGCAACGGCTTCGTTGTCCTGACCGGCGGCAATGTCAGCCTGAACAGGGAGCACTTTAATGCCATAGAGCCGCTCCAGCTCCTCCTTTGCATCCATAAGCTTCTGCATATTTCGGCCGGTGAGCACCAGGTTTGCGCCCTCTTTGGCATAAGCGGTGGCAATGCCGTAGCCAATGGAGCCGCAGCTGCCGTCCTGAAGGGTGGCACGGCCTCCGCCAGTGATGATGGCCGTTTTGTTTGTTAAGTGACCCATTGATATAACCTTCTTTCGTTGAACGTGGAAAACATTTCTTATCTATACTATACCATGTTTGAAAAAACGGGGCAAGTTTGAAATGCACAAAAGCACAGGTGCGTTGTGTGCATTTTAACGAATTAAAGCAATAGAAATGAGAGTGATTTTACAGGGAATGGATATTGTAAAATTGTCTAAAATTTTATGAATAAATTGTGTACAACGCCAAAAATAAAAAAGGTGCCGGCTCCCTCATTGACAAGCGGAAAAAACCCTGTTAGTATTCAAAGTGTAACGTTTCCGGTAACGTTTCCGGTAACGTTTTCGACAGGTTTTTTCGTTGGAAGCGGGGATTGTATGACCATCAAAGATATTGCAAAACAGTCTGGTGTCAGCGTCAGTACGGTTTCCCGTGTGCTCAATAATCGGCCCGATGTCAGCGAAGCCATCCGAAAGAAGGTGCTGGCTGTGGTGGCGGAAACGGGCTACATTCCCAATGACAGCGCCCGGGATCTGGTGAAAACCCGTTCAGATGCCATCGGGGTGATTACCCGTGGCATTGGCAACCTGTTCTTTTCCGACATGCTCAAAACTGTGGCCCGTGAGATCGATAAGGCCGGCATGACCATGGTGCTCCGTCAGATCGATTCTGATGCAGACGAGGTGGCTGTGGGGGCGCTATTGGAGCGTGAGAAGAAGCTCCGGGGAATCATTTTCCTGGGAGGCCGATTCGACTATACGCCGGAAGAGCTTCGGACCATTAATGTGCCCTTTGTTTGCTGTACTTATACAAACAGCTTTGGCACACTGGATGAAACGGCCTACGCCTCTGTATCCATCGATGACCAGCAGACGGCTTTTGATGCGGTGGAGTATCTTATCAATCAGGGACACAGAAAAATTGCGGCCCTGGTGCCCAGCTGCTCAGACCGCTCCATTAGTGAGCTCCGATATAATGGATATCGTGCAGCCCTGTTTTCGGCAGATATTCCCTTTGACAAAAATCTGGTGGTGGAGACCAGCGGATGCTTTGAAATGGAGGACGCCTACCGGGGCACATTGGAGCTTCTGGACCGTGGCGCAGCGTTTACCGCCCTGTTTACCCTGTCGGATACCATGGCTATGGCATCGATGAAGGCCCTTTGGGATCGTGGGATACGGGTTCCGGAGGATGTTTCCGTCATTGGCATTGACGGACTCACCATGAGCAGATATTACACCCCCGTCCTTACCACCATGGTTCAGCCTGGGGAGGAATTGGGCCGGGAGAGTGTGGCCATTTTGATGGAGATGCTCCGGGGAGAAGGGCCCCGACAGACAACCCTTAGGGCAAGTCTCCGTGTGGGAGGCTCCTGCCGACAGCTTTGATTTTCCCGCCACGGCGTGAAAATATAATCCGGCTGTCTTCGGACAGACCAAATATTATGAAGGAGATCGATCTTATGAAGAGATTCCTGGCACTTGTCATGGCAATGGCAATGGTCTTCTGCCTGGTTGCTTGCGGCAGCGAAACCGCATCCACCGCTTCTGAAGCTACCTCTGCTGCTGCCGAGGGTTCCACCGCCTCCGCTGGTGGTTCCGTATACTATCTGAACTTCAAGCCCGAGCAGGATGAGGCTTGGCAGAACCTGGCCAAGGCCTACACCGCTGAGACCGGCGTTGAGGTTACCGTTGTTACCGCTGCATCTGGCACCTATGAGGAGACCCTCATGGCTGAGATGGGCAAGAGCGAAGCCCCCACCCTGTTCCAGGTCAACGGCCCTGTGGGTCTTGCTAACTGGAAGGATTACTGCTACGACCTCTCCGGTTCCACCATCTATGGCGAGCTCACCGCTGAGGACTTTGCACTGAAGGATAGCAATGCTGTTGCAGGTATTGGCTATGTTATCGAGTCCTACGGCATTATCACCAACAAGACTCTGCTGGAGAAGGCTGGCTACTCCGTAGATGACATCAAGAGCTTTGCCGACCTGAAGAAGGTTGCTGAGGACATCACCGCCCGGAAGGATGAGCTTGGCTTTGCTGCATTTGCTTCCACTGGCATGGATTCCTCCTCTGACTGGAGATTCAAGACCCATCTGGCCAACCTGCCCATCTACTTTGAGTATCAGGCAGACGGCATCACCTCCACCGATGCCATCAAGGGCACCTATCTGGATG
>CAZFXB010000218.1:0-3581 GCA_964522835.1 uncultured Oscillospiraceae bacterium | reverse complement strand
ACGGTGGTGTGAGAGGACGGCTACTCAACTAATGGGTAGCCTCCTACTCGATTATGTATCAGCAAGAAACCATGGTGCGGAAAAGTAGTCCGGGGTGGTGGTAATGGAGATTTCTTTTTTTGTGAGGGGGTGGGGGAAGGTCATCTCTGTGCAGCAAAGCTGCTGAACAGTCAGCCTCAGATGTGACGAAAAAAGCCGGGCTTCTTCCGTCGTATACACCGGTTCGCCCAGCAGGGGGGCTCCGGAGGCCATGGCATGGAGTCGAATCTGATGGGTTCGCCCCGTCAAAGGGTGAAAGGCATAGAGATTCCATGCACCGTGCGTATGCAGCAATTCGTAGCTGGTTCGGGAGGGTTGGCCGTCTTCCCGAATGGTTCGCCAGAGCGAATCGGCACTGAGCCGGTCAATGGGAAGGTCGATTACGCCGTTTTCCTCTGGCAGGGCACCGAAGGTAGGGGCAAGATAGGTCTTATGGATCCGGGCTTTTTCCATGGATTCCGTCAAAATGCTCTTGATATAGCCGTTTTTTGCGAAAACAGTCACACCGGTGGTATCCCGATCCAGTCGGTTTACAGGGTGAACGGTTCCGCCGGTATAGGCTAGAAGCTGATTTGCCAGTGTTCCTGTGTTCCGGGTGGCAGAGGGATGAATGATGATTCCCGCAGGCTTGTGCAGGGCAATGATGGCTTCATCCTCGTATAGTATATGCAGAGCACCGGGCTCTGGGGGAAAATCCGCCTGCTCCGGTGGCAATGTGACCGCAATTTGATCGCCGGAGGTCACCCGATAGTCGGTGTAGACTGGTGTACCGTTTACGAAAAACTGGGTCAGATGCTTTACTCGCTTGATATATCCGGCAGAAAGCTCCATGCGATAGCGCAAAATAGAGAACAGCTTTATTCCCTCGTCCTGGGCCTCTACGGTGTAATGCAGGGTCATGGTGTCACCTCCAGATTTATTATACATGATTCAAAAGGAAAAGTCCAAAACATTGTCACGTTTCGTGCTTGTGGAATAGAATGCAGGCAGGAGGCGAGGGTTATGACACGTTACTTACGGGCTTGGGCCATCGGTGGAGATGGAAGATATCCCTGGGCGGTAAAGAGTTTGAGAGAACGAGGAATCCCGATAAAAACATGGGGTGTGCCCGGAATGGAAAATCAGGGGGAGCACCTGCATGAAGTGCTTACGGGGGCCAATTTGGTTTTGCTTCCCATGGTGCCTTTTCATAATGAGACCTTGGAGGTGGCCGGAGAAAGCTTGACGGCTGGGATTTTGCCCCGGATACTGGGAGAGGAGGCACTGATGGTTGGTGGTACATTTCCGGAAGATCTGGAGGCATGGCTGCGAGATCAGGGGGTTCGGTGTGCATCCCTACTGGAAATGGAAGGGTATCTGATCCAGAATGCAGCGGTAACAGCGGAGGGCGGCGTGTGCCTTGCGCTGGAGCACATGGACAGAACACTGTTTGGGGCAAAAGCACTGGTGATTGGCTGGGGCAGAATAGGCAGGTTTTTAGGAACGAAGCTCCGCAATCTGGGGGCAGAGGTGACTGTGGCGGCAAGAAAACCCTGGCAGAGGACTGAATTGGAGCTCGTGGGCTATGAAACCGTTGTGCCGGGAACATACAGAGGAGGACTTGAAGGTTACGACCTTGTGATAAACACAGTGCCGGAGCAGATTATGACGAAAGAACAATTTGAATCCCTGTCTCCAGCGTGCGTTGTGATTGAGTTGGCGTCACTTCCGGGGGGATTCCCGAAAGCGGGAAGAGAAAGAGTTGTGATGGGGCAGGCGCTGCCGGGGAAAACTGCACCCAAAACAGCGGGGGTGAATCTGGCAGATGCGGTGTGTCAGTGCCTGATGGGAGAAGGGAGGACATTGGAATGAGGCATGAAGTGATCGGATTTGCGATGACCGGGTCTTTCTGCACATTTGCAACTGTTTTTCAGGAGCTGGAGCATTTGACCAGTGTATTTTCAAATGTGGTTCCGATTATGTCGGAAATCAGCTGGCAGGCAGATACAAGGTTTGGTACTGCAGAGGAGCATATCCGGCGAATCAGGGCCCTATGCGGAAGAGAGCCCCTTCGTTCCATTCGGGAGGTGGAGCCTATTGGGCCGAAAGGGCTGCTGGATCTGTTGATTATTGCCCCCTGTACCGGAAATACTATGAGTAAAATGGCGCTGGGGATTACGGATTCTACGGTTTCTATGGCGGCCAAGGCACAGCTGAGAAACGAAAAGCCGGTATTGGTGGCGGTTTCCTCCAACGACGGTCTAGGTGCCAGTGGAAAGAATCTGATGGAGCTGATGCAGAAGCGTAACATATATATGGTACCCTTCGGTCAGGATGATCCTACGGGAAAGCCAACCTCTTTGAAGTCGGATATGAGCCGGATTACAGAGGCTGCGGAGGCGGCACTGGAGGGGCGACAGATTCAGCCCGTTCTGATTCAAAAATAAAAATTGCCGGAACCTGGATCAGGTTCCGGCAGATGTTTATAGGTCACGAAGGTCATAAGGGGTGGACTGGTAGACACAGTAGTTGAGCCAGTTGGTATAGAAGAGCTGTCCTGCTGCTCGCCAGGTTACCATTGGATGCAGAGTGGGATCGTCATTTGGGAAATAGTTCTCCGGTACGGCGATTTCCAGACCCTTGTTCTTATCACGGAAGTATTCGGTGCTCAAAGTCTCTGCGTCGTATTCCAGATGGCCGAATACAAAAACCTGTCTCTTATCCGGGGTGGCGCAGGCGAAAACACCGGCCTGGGGGGAGGTGGCCAGAAGCTCTAGTTCATCACAGGCACGAATGTCAGATTCCCAAACCTCGGTATGACGAGAATGGGGGGCCATAAAAGTATCGTCGAAGCCACGGAACAGGGGGTCGGTGCTGTCCATAATGTTATGGGGGTATACACCAAAGATCTTCGCCGGTGTGCTGTGTTTGGGGATGCCATAATGGTAGTAGAGCCCTGCGTATGCGCCCCAGCAGATATGCAGGGTGGAGTATACATGGGTTTTTGTCCACTCCATAATCTCCTCCAGCTCTGGCCAGTAGCTCACATCCTCGAATTCGTAATCCTCGACAGGAGCGCCGGTGATAATCATACCGTCATATTTCTGATTCTTGATTTTATCAAAGGTGGTATAGAAGGAGTCCAGATATTCCATAGAAACATGGCGGCTGGCATAAGAACTGGTATAGAGCAGATCAATATCTACCTGTAAGGGACAGTTAGAAAGCTTTCGCATGATCTGAATCTCAGTCACTACTTTTGTAGGCATAAGGTTCAGCAGCAAAACCTTTAGAGGACGAATATCCTGGTGCAAGGCCCGGAACTGGGTCATAACAAATATATTCTCACTTTCCAGCACAGCACGTGCCGGCAGAGAGTCGGGAATCTTAATGGGCATAACACATACCTCCTTATATAACCATACCATATTAGCACATAAACGAAAAAAAGACAAGAAAAACTCAAAATAGGAGTTGACAAAGGGAAATATTTCTGATAGAATACACAAGCACTTGAGGTGAGCGGCTTCGAAAGAGGCCGAAGTTAAGAAAAACACATGGGA
>CAZFXB010000217.1:0-3664 GCA_964522835.1 uncultured Oscillospiraceae bacterium | reverse complement strand
CCGTAATACCCTTGGTACAAGTAAGAGATTGCCACCGTAGTAGACTCGGTCACTGGTTCGCAATGACGTGTACGTTTTTTGTGCTTAGCGCAAATTTGTCACCCTGTACCGGCGGGCGATTGATAATCGCCCCTACCGAATTATGTGAAAATTTATACGTGTCAAACCGCTGGGTGCTTCTGTTCCTGTTTTCTCAGAAACTGCTCCGCAGCCCGGAGGGTCACCTTGTCATTTTCAAAGGTCAGGGCATGAAGGGCCTCGTGGTACCCCAACACCATCACCTTTAAAAATTCCTCTGGATTTTTGTGTGCCTCCTGCTGGGTGTATCGTGCAAGGAAATAGGTTACCCGCTTGTCATTGCCGTTGGGCATGTGATACACAACGACACGCCGGAAGCCGGGGAGAAGCTGGGCCTTGACGCAGGTCTCCTCAAAGACCTCCCGAAGGGCGGTCTGCCGTTCCGATTCACCCTTTTCAATGTGTCCTTTGGGCAGCCCCACATAGCCGCCCTTTACCAGTACGTACTGACGTGGCCCGGTTGCGTCTGTAAAGACCACCGCGCCGCAGGATTTCTCCAGCATTTTCATTTCCTACCCTTCTTGACTCAGTTCCATAAGCTTTTTCATCCGGTGGCTCATGGCTGGTTTGCTGATGGGCGGGTCTACCATGCCCGCCAATTCGCTGAGGGTGGCCTCGGGATTCTCCTCCCGAAGCTCCGCAGCCTGTCGGAGCTTTTCCGGCAGCTGGTCAAACTGCCCCTTCTCTTTGAGACTGCGAATGGCTGTTAACTGCATTTGTGCTGCATCCACCGCTTTTCCCAGATTGGCGGTGTCACAGTTACAGCGTCGGTTTACTTGATTTCTCAGGCCCTTTTCCATCTTTGCCTCGATGATTTTCAGGGCATTTACAGTTCCACCCATGGCGGTGAGAAAATCTACGATCATTTCGCTTTGCTTAAAATAAAGTATGGTGCTGCCACCACGCTGGGTCTCCTTGGGGGCAAAGCCCATCTCCATGAGCAGCTTTTCCGTTTCGTCTCCCACCTTGAAGTGGGAGGTCACCAGCTCCAGGTGATATCGCTTGTCCGGATCGGTGACGCTGCCCCCTGCCAAAAAGGCCCCACGAATGAAGCTCTGGCGGCAGCATTCCTCCTCCAGCACCCCAAAGTTTACGTGAAGGCTGAGGCTGTCCGGCTCAAGACCATAAAGGGAGAAGATGACTTCGATCTTTTCCGGATCGTCGATGATAAAGGTCATCTTTCCCGGCTGCTCCAGGGAGGGGAATTGGTCAAAATCCACGCCGAAGGTCTTCCAGAACAGTCTGGGCAGCAGCTCTGCAAAGTTCCGGTTTTCTGTGATGATCTTGATCTCGGATTTGGAAAAGGTGTTGCAGAACAGGAGGATTCCATAGCACTCTGCGCCCCGGCAGCACCGGCGCTCCGGCAGGATCCGGCAAAGCTCTTCCTTTACCTCTGATGCAAATGACATGGGGCTCACTCCTTCTGTGTGATTTTTTGGTTTACATAATTTTACCGGGAATTACCGCAGGCTTCGCCGGGGATTTTTCTGGTTCCAGATGTCGATAATGGCCTTGGCCAGCAGGGCTGGATCGTGGCGGGCATATTCACTGCGGTTCGACAGCAGGGGGGCTAAATACAGCGTTACCCCCAGCTCCTTCAGCCGTTCCCGGTCGATTTCCATAACTCCGGCACCCTCACGGCGGTATTCCTCCCGCAGGTGTTCCGGCACCGGGCTGGAGTTGGCAAGGCAGGCATCTACCATGCCCTTTTCTCCGTGCCGCAGCAGCTCCCGAAGATGGTCTGAGGCGGTGTAGCCCTCGGTTTCTCCGTCCTGGGTCATCAGGTTCATCACCATGATTTTGTAAGCACGGGATTCCTTTACGGCCTCGGTGATTCCAGTCACCAGAAAATTGGGGATAATACTGGTGTACAGGCTGCCGGGGCCGATAAGAATAATGTCTGCCCGCCGGATGGCTGTCAGCGTTTCCGGAAAGGCCGCTGGATGCTCCGGCGTCAGCACCACCCGGTGAATGCGTTTCCTGGTTTTCTTCTTGTGATAAAAGATGGCGCTCTCGCCAAAGACGGTGGAGCCATCCTCAAACTGGGCCTGAAGGTGGATGCTCTCCTCGGTTACCGGAAGTACCCGGCCTGTAATAGCAAGAACCTCGCCCATACGGCGCACTGCCTCTGAAAAGGAACCGGTAATGCCGTTGAAGGCGGCCAGAAGCAGGTTGCCGAAGTTCTGCCCGGCCAGGGAGCCCTCGGTAAAACGGTAGTTCATAAGCTGCTCCATAACAGGCTCTGTGTTGGCCAGAGCCAGAATGCAGTTCCGGGCATCCCCCGGGGGCAGCATTCCCAGATCCTGCCGCAGCATACCGCTGCCGCCGCCATCGTCGGCCATGGTTACAATGGCGGTAATGTCCCGGGAATAGTGTTTTAATCCACGAAGCATGGTGGAAAGCCCATGGCCGCCGCCGATGGCAACAATCCGGGGGGCTCCGCCGGGGGCATAGACCCGGACATCATCCTGTGAGGCCGGTATTCCGGCCTTAACGTTATCCACGACCAATGTCCCGATGGCCTACGGTGGTGGGATAGCCCCGCTTGGCCACATAATCGCCAATTTCCTTTGCAACGGCCACAGAACGGTGCCGTCCGCCGGTGCAGCCCACTGCAATGACCAGGGAGGTTTTGCCCTCCTCATAGTAATGGGGCAGCATAAAGGCCAGAAGATCCTCCAGCTTTGCCATAAAGTCCAGGGTTTGCTGGTACTTGAAAATAAAGTCCCGCACCTCGGGGGTCAGGCCGCTTTTGGGCTTCAGATCCGCAATATAGTAGGGATTGGGCAGGAAACGGACATCAAACACCAGATCCGCATCCTCCGGGGTGCCGTATTTAAAGCCGAAGGACTGAATTCGTACAGCCATAGCCCGCTGGGGCTCCTCCTCGAAGAGCCGGATCAGCTCACTGCGGAGCCGGGCGGTAGAGAGGGAGGTGGTGTTGATGATATAGTTGGCCCGGGTGCGGACAGGGGACAGCAGCTTTTTTTCCTTTTCGATGGCATCGGTGAGGGCTGTGCCGTCCCGGCTCAGGGGATGGCTGCGGCGGCTTTCCTTGTACCGCTTGATGATGGCATCATTTTCTGCCTCGATATACACAATGGAGTATTCAAGACCCATGGAGTCCAGGGCCTTAAGCCCGGAAAGAAGGCCCTCGAAGCTCTGGCCTGCCCGTACATCGCTGACCAGGGCCACCCGCTCGAATCGGCCTGTGGTGGCCAGGCACACCTCTGCAAATTGCTGAATCAGCTCCGGGGGCAGGTTGTCCACGCAGTAGTAGCCCAAATCCTCCAAAATGGAGGCAGTGCGGCTTTTGCCTGCACCGGACTGTCCGGTGACCACTAAGAACTTCATTTTTTCACCTCCAGAACCCGCACCTCTGGCTCCAGCTCCACCCCGGAGTGGCTAAGAACCCGTGCTTTGATCTCCTCCATCAGCCGGAGCACATCCTGGCAGGTGGCCCCGCCCCGGTTGATGACAAATCCGGCGTGCTTCTCCGAGACCTGTGCTCCGCCTACCGTCAGTCCCCGCAGCCCCGCTTCGTCGATCAGAGCAGCAGCATAGCCGGTTTTGGGCCGTTTAAAGG
>CAZFXB010000216.1:0-3687 GCA_964522835.1 uncultured Oscillospiraceae bacterium | reverse complement strand
GCAAGCTGCTCCTTGGTATAGTTCCCCATAGGAACGCCTCCTGTCGGTAGTTTTTTGGATCAGACCGCCGTACAGGGCATATCTTTCTTTGACCAGATACCTAAATTATATCCGATTTTCCCCCCGACGGCCACCGACAAAACTCAAAATTCAGCTATCATTTTTCAATCAGAAAAATCCGATTTTGGTTATTGATAGTTCAATTTTTCATTCTGTCGGTATACGAATTGTTCCAGATTTGCTATACTGAACTTGGATCAGACCCGGGGGTCATTTGGCCTTATAAAGGAGGATACACCATGACAGATTTTGAGGCGCTGCAGCGTACCTATGATGTCTATGAAATCAAAAATGTAATGGGCCGTCACGCCTATCATCACGCCCTGGGCACACACAGAGCAGAGCTTGACACCCTTTGGTCTCGCCGTGACGACATTTCCTGGGGCAACAACCAGGGCTTCTGGGTAGGTCGTGAGACCATGTATAACTACTATGCCGATGCCAAGGATATCCAGGACGAGGCTGTTCTGAAGCTGATGGCAAAGGCCAACCCCAACATTGAGGTGAAGAAGGAAAACTTCCAGATGGGTGCGCTTTTGATGCACTCCCTGACCACCCCCCTCATCGAGGTAGCAGCAGACGGCAACACTGCCCAGGGCATGTGGTATTCTCTGGGTCAGGTCACCAACGCAGGCCCCGATGGCTCCGCCTCCGGCTCCTGGATGCACGAGCGTTATGCCGTAGACTTCATCAAAGAAGACGGCGAGTGGAAGATCTGGCACTTCTTCGTGGGCACCGACCTGGGCTGCCCCGCCGGAGAGCCCTTCGCAGAGCGGAAGCCCATGCCCAAAACCGAGGCCCCTGCAGAGCCCGATCCCATGATGGAGATCATGGCTGCTCTGCCCAAGCCCACCATCCCCATGAACCTGTATCACTGCAAATACGGCTGGCATGAATGGCCCCATTGGCCCGTTCCCCACGCCACCCATACCCCCGAGCTGAGCTACGGCCCGGAAAAATATATGTAAGGAGGCAACACCATGGATAAGTTTAACGGACTGAGCTTAGAGGCCCACCGCATCGCCTCCATTCCCCAGATTGAAAACCTGATGGCACGGCACAGCTACTACCATGCAGCCAATATGAACTCCAACGAGCTCACCGACATCTGGAGCAAGGAACGCCCCGACGACGTAACCTGGCAGCAGAACTTTGGTATGTGGAAGTCCATGCCCCATATGTCCCAGTACTACGGTGAGGGCCACGCCGAAACCGGCGAAGCCCTCCGTCAGCAGATCATTGAAGCAAAGCCGGAGCTGAAGGATGACCTGATGGCTCCCGATATTGACGTTCGCCGTCTGGTGGAGATGCCCGTCCACACCCTGACCACCTCCATCGTGGAGATTGCCGAGGACGGCATGAGTGCCAAGGGTCTTTGGTATACCCCCGGCTACGCCATCCGCCGGAACTATCTCCAGGAATCCGCTTCTGCCACCTGGATGTGGGAGAAGTACGGTGCTGACTTTGTGTGGGAGAACGGCGAATGGAAGTTCCTCCACATTCAGATCGGCATGGACATTATGGGGAACTACGGCGAAAGCTGGGCTGAACCCAAGAAGCCCGGCGGCCCTGGTGGTCCCGGTGGTCCTGGTGGCCCCGGCGGTGCTCCCGGCGGCCCTGCTCCTGAGGAGAAGAAGAAACAGGAGGCCCCTGTGGGCAAGGACGGCAAGAAGCTGAAGGTAGCCCCCTCCATGGGCGGCGGCCTGAGCTGCCCCCCCGACGGCCCCGGTAAGTATTCCGTCTACAGCCGTACCCGTGTTCCCATGGAGTACCCCAAAATGCCGGAACCCTTTACCACATTGGAGGAAACCTTCTCCTACTAACCGATCCCTACTCTTTTGCGGAGGTCGGCAACCGCCGATCTCCGCCCTTTTATCAGTAATTATGGAAGGAGTAAGCTTTTTATGAAAAAACTGCATCAGATTTCGGCTCTGCTGTTGGCATTTCTCCTTGTAATGGGCTGCTTTGCAGGCTGCGGCACCACCGCATCCACCCAGGAATCATCCCAAAGTTCCGCCGTCAGTGCTCCGGTCAGTGCTGACAACACCCAGCCGGAGCCAGAGGCATCCGTTCCGGCAGATGTCCCGGAAGAGTCCTCCACTGTAGAAGAAGCGGAAGCCCCCGCCGTCTCCATCGACTATCCCATTCCCGGAGACAACAGCTTCTCCGTGCTCTACAGCAAACCCACCATTCTGGATGCCACCATCATGTCCGGCGAAGATTTTGATGCCTCCCTCAGCTGGGAGACTGCGGTCAAGAACACCGGCGTAACCCTGGAATGGGAAAGCATCTCCGAACAGGCCTGGGACACTCAGATCAGTCTGATCCTGGCCGCCCAGGACTACCCCGATGCCTGTAACTCCAACATTGACTACACCACCCGGAAAACCGGTCTGGTGGAGGACGAGATCATGCTGGATCTGGCAGAACTGATTCCCCAGAATATGCCCAACTACTACAATCTGCTCCAGTCCGACGAAGCCTTCGCCAACTGTGTCTATGAGTCCACCGGTCAGCTGGTGCTGATTCAGTCCCGTGCCTCCACCTTTATCAACTCCGGTTTTAACATTCGAACCGACTGGCTGGAGGAGCTGGGCATGGAGATCCCCTCCACCCTGGATCAGCTGGAGGAATTCCTGCTGGCCGCCAAGGACAAATATAATCTCACCAATGCCTTTGAAATGGTGGCAGACCTGAACGTGGGTCTGTCCCGGAGCTTTAACGTAAAGTGCGAAGGGGATCGTATGGGCTATCAGTTGGCCGAAGAGGGTTCCGACGAAATCGTCTGGTCCGGCTCCCTGCCCGCTTTCCGGGATTACATTGAATTCCTCCGGAGCTGGTATGAAAAGGGCATCTTCAACGATGACTATCTCAACATCAGCAACCAGAACGGCAACGTCCAGTCCACCTTCCTTTCCGGCAATACCGCAGCCTGGCATTTTGACAGCTCCGGTATGCTCTATGACAACATTGAAGGCACCCCCATCCCCGACTTCGCCCTGGTAGAGGACGAATCCACCAACATTTCCGGTGTCACTGAGGAAGCCAAAACCGGCACCACCGGCATGATGATGGTATTCACCGCCTGCCACGATCCTGAAATCTTCCTCCAGTTCCTGGACTACTTCTTTACCGAGGAAGGCAACCTGCTGGCCAACTGGGGCCTGGAGGGTGAGACCTACACCATCGGTGACAACGGCAAGCCCACCTACACCGATCTGGTTCTGGGGGACACCGACTGCTTTATGTATCTGCTCCGCAGTGCCCGTTACGGCCTGTACTGGGCTCCCACCGACTTTGACGTAAGCCTGATGATCGCCGACTATACCCCCGAGCAGTTTGAGGCTGTGGATATGTGGGTGGCAACCCGTGGCTCCTACCTGTGTACGCCTCCCAACTTTGGCCTTACCTCTGAGGATCAGGAAATCGTCAGCACCTACGAAAACGACTGCTCCACCTACTTCTGGGAGAACACCTACAAGGTCATTTCCTGCCAGCTCACCATGGAGGATTTTGACCAGGCTGTTCAGACCACCCTGGATATGGGCATGAATGAAATCGTAGAGGCCTACAACCACTCCTACAGCGAGTTCTTAGCTTCCTGAATATCGCAAAATGGCGTGCTGT
>CAZFXB010000215.1:1480-3692 GCA_964522835.1 uncultured Oscillospiraceae bacterium | reverse complement strand
TGTGGATCACCCGTATTTCCGCTGCTGTGGCTCCCTATGACATCAACTACTCCCGTTTCATGAACGGCCTGAAGAAGGCTGGCATCGAGATGAACCGGAAGATGCTCTCCGAGCTGGCAATCAACGATCCCGCTGCTTTCGCTCAGCTGGTCGAGGCTGCTAAGGCTGCTCTCTAATATCAGTTTTGATATGTATAAACCCCGTCGCTTTTGCGACGGGGTTTTGCTGTATGTCAAAAAGTGAAAGCCGTAACTAAGAAAATAGTACTTGCGGCAGGACGGGCTTCTGCTTTAAACTAATTGTATATCGAAATATGTGAGAGGAGCGTTCCTATGGCATATTATATTGAGCGGGGCTGTATCGGCTGCCATCTGTGTGAGCTGGAATGTCCTGCCGGTGCAATTTACATTCAAAGCGGCAGAAATCAGATTGACCAGAGCAAATGTCTTGGCTGCGGCAAGTGTGTGGAGCTGTGCCGCCTGAGTCTGATCCGGTCAACGGAACCGGGGCCGGAGCCGGAAAAACATGCTCCAACCGAGCTTCACTGCGAAGTTTTGGTGGTGGGCGCCGGCGGTGTGGGTACCGGAGCGGCCGCAAGAGCTGCGGATCTGGGGCTGGATACCATTCTGATCGAGGCTGCAAAGCACTATGGCGGCGGCACCTGGTTCGCCCACGGCGGCCAGTTCCCGGGGGCCCGAAAATACTATGCGAAAATTGGCAAGGATGCATCCATCGAGGGGCAGGTGGGCTTCTGGCTGCGTAATCAAAAAAACGGCTACAAGAATATGGAGAAGCTGCGGAGCAATATTCAGGCAAACGGAGATTTTCTGGATTGGTTTGATGCACTGGATCCCAGCTTTACTGCGCCCTTTGTCCCTATGCCCGAGGGGGTGCCGGTGGCCTTTGACATGAAGCAGCGGCACATCAATGAAAAGTCCAACGATGACTCCATCGGCCCCGGCTGGATGGGCTCTTATATCACGGAAAAGTTGTTTGAAACCGCCATCAAAAAGGGCGTACGGTATTTCAGCGAGACCCGGGCGGTGGAGTTTCTGACCCGGGATGGTAACGTGGTAGGCGTTAAGGCCATGGATCCCGGGGGCGAAAAGCTGATCTATGCGAAGGCGGTTATATTGGGTACCGGCGGATATATGATGAATGATGACCGGATGCGGGCCATTGACCCGGACATGATTCGGGGGGATGCCAGCTATCTTCGGCTGAATGTGCCCACCAATGTGGGAGATGGCCATGAGATGGTGGAAAAGATCGGCGGTCAGGTGGATTACACCCGGGGCGGTGTCCGAGGCCCAACCCATCATCCCTATTCCTACGCCGTAAACCGGATGATCGATAATCCGGAGGCGGTGTATGTGGATGAAACTGGTGTGCGCTGCTTTGATCTGTCCAATGAACCCATGGGTGGCGGTGCCCCTATTACTGGCCCCAACTGTAAGGCCGCTGAGATTATCCTGCGGCAAAAATCCGGGTTCTGCTATCTGATTATGGATGAGCCTATGCTGGAGCTCTTCGGCAGCCGTATGCGGAAGCTGGACAACGGCCGGGATTGTCCCTGGCGGGAAGAGGTTGAAAAAGAGTGCGCCCTGGAGGATGTGCCGGGCAGAAAAGCAGCGACTCTGGAGGAACTGGCTACCAAGCTGGGTATGGATACCAAGGTGCTGACCGACACGGTGAAGCGCTACAACAATGCCTGTGCCGCAGGCTATGACAAGGAATTTGGCAAGAAGCCCCAGCATCTTCGGCCCATCCAGCATGGCCCCTTCTATGGGTTTGCCATGCGGAATTTCGACAACGGTGCCAGCCGGGGCGGCATCTCCATCGATGAGGATTTCCGGGTGCTGCGGCCCGACGGAAGCGTGATCCCCGGGGTTTGGTGTGCCGGTGATGCGGCCACCTACAGCTGGACGGAGAACATTGGCCCGGTGGGCCTCTGCGGCGGTCTGGCAGGTGCCTGGGCCAGCGGCTATCACATTGCAGAGCTAGTGGAAAGCGATCTGCGATGATTTGGCTATGATGCACAGGAACAGCGCCTTATTTTCGGCAGGTCAGCAATTAAAATTTGCGTGCAGTTATACTATAATATATGTCAACATCTAAGAAAGAAGGTAACTTGAATGGAACTGATTCATGGTATTCCCTATGAAACCTTTGTCCGCAGCCCCTATATGAAAATGTCCGGCCCTCCCATGGA
>CAZFXB010000215.1:0-1380 GCA_964522835.1 uncultured Oscillospiraceae bacterium | reverse complement strand
TCCGATTATACTGTGGAACATGCCAATATCCGCATTTCCGGCGAAGGCCAGGGCCTGGGCGGCAAGCTCTCCGGCGCTGCGGTAGAGGATCATGCTACTTTGACCCTGCGGGACTGCCGAATCAATATGGATGGCAAGCTCCGCTGTGCCACCTCTGCCGGTGGAAACAGTGTGCTGAAGGTCTATGACTCCATGCTGGTATCCCATGGCGATCCCTGGAATGTGGATGAGAAGGAAGTTACCTGGGTCATCGGCCCTGGTATGGCCAAGCCTCCCGTGTTCCTGGAGATCGAGGGCAATATGAGAACCCACTGCACGGTGCAGGATTCTGAGAGCTATTTCTACAATTCCACCATTATTGCAGACTCCTGGGCAGCCCTGTCCACCGACGCTGCCGGTGACCGGGTATATCTGGAGGCCAATGACTGCAACGTGATTACCACCCGTTCCGGCTACGGCACCTATGCCGACACCGGATGCTACTGCACCCTGAACCGCTGCAACCTGGATGTGCAGAATATGGCTGCCATTGTGGCAGGCGAAAGCGGCGTGAAGCTGAATGACTGCACCGGTAAGTGCGGCAGCTACATTGTGCTGAACCATGTGGTTGGTGGCGGCCCCATGGCAGATGCCATTCTGACCCAGGTTTCCGACATTGCCATCACCGGCGGCAAGTATCAGTGCGATGATGTGGCGGTGATTTGTAAGAGCTGCAACGCCGATGTGCTCTTTGACGGTGCAGAGGTTTGCTCCAAGGCCGGGGTTCTGGTAAAGTCCCGGATCAACGATGATCCCTGTGCCCCCGATCCCGCTGGCAGACCCGTCTATGGCATCCATGTGACGGTGAAGAACATGGATACGGAGAACTCCATCCTTCACGAGGATCCCAACCGGAGAATGACCCTGAAGCTGGAGCATACAAAGCTGAAGGGTGCCATCACCGGCGGTGTACTGCTCACCATGGACGAGGACAGCTGCTGGACAGCTACCGCAGACTCCAAGGTGGTATTCAACGGAGATGTGCCCGCAGGTGCTGTGGATGCTGTTCCGGGTGTTACCATCGAGGCTCTGGGCGGCGAGGATAAGGAGATTGTACTGCCCTCCGGCGGCAAGCTGGTTGTGAAAACTGCATAAGAACGCATTGGCCCCCATCTCGCTGTGAGATGGGGGCTTTTCCGGAAAAGGACAGGAGAGAGAACCAATTTCCTAAGAAAAAATACGAAAAAAGGCAAAAAAACCTTGCGCTTTTTCTTGGAAAGTGGTATGATAACAGTTGCCTAACTTAAAATCAGCGTACTACGCCGTAAACGGCGGATCGAATTTCAGGCTGAATAAGCAGGACTTCTCTTTTACGAAGGAAGTGCAATATGGCAAGCACAA
>CAZFXB010000214.1:0-3729 GCA_964522835.1 uncultured Oscillospiraceae bacterium | reverse complement strand
TGCAATAGTTTCTGCACGATTTTCGTGAAAAACAGCAAACCATCCAAAAGAACCGCAGGAAAATCCCGCTTCCTTCTGCCACTACGACCATAACGGCAAAAGACCCTTGTATTTTCAATGGAATTGCGGTATAGTTTCCGAAGAAACATCAAGGAGGACAGTTCCCATGGCCAACAGCACCATTGAACATATTTCCCTGAAAATCATCTCCGAACGAACCGGTTTTCTGGGCCGGAAGCAGGAAACTCAGGAGCAGATCTGTCTGAAAGCCCCCGGTGGGCATATTTATCTCACAGAGCACACCCTGACCCAGGGCGGGGACAGCTGGAAGCTGTTCAAGTCCCGGCTTCGGGCCAGCGCCCAGGAGCACGGGATTCCCTTTGAAGATCTGCGGAAATAAGCAAACTCCAGCTGCTACAGCAGCGTTTTAAGCCGCTGAACCAGGATTCCCCCCACCACACCGATGGCACAGCCCGCTCCCAGACCGCAGAGCACCAGCACAGGGAAATAGGCCATCAGTCCGGCTGTTTCCAAAATCACAGCCGCCACCAGCAGCTGGCCCAAATTGTGAAAAGCCCCGCCCATGACAGAGACAAAGGTAAGGCTGCATCGGTTTTTCAGTCCCCACATCACAAGGAAGCTGAGTATGCCCCCCACCAGTGCGTAGAAAAATGAAAAGGCATTGCCGAACAGGAATGTGGACAGCAGGATTTTCAGCAGACACAGCACCCCTCCAGCCCCGGGGCCCAGCAGATACAGCCCCATGAGTACAGAAAGGTTGGCAAGCCCCAGCTTGGCCCCCGGCAGTGCTCCCGACACGGGAATCAGCGAATCGATCCAGGACAGCACAAAGGCCACCGCCCCCAGCATAGAAAGGGTGGTAAGCTTTTTGATATCAACCTGTGGACGCATCAACGGTTCCCTCCTGTCCTGTAACAGAAATCACCACCCGGCCCGGCAGGCACACAATCTGTTCCCCGGCTTTTGAAATGGGCGCATGGTTTTCACAAATCAGGTCGGGGCAGGTGGAGTTTTCCACATGAACCTGGCCCTTTTCGACCACCAGATTTAAAGAAAAGCCCCCGTATCCCTGAACCGAATAGTTGCCGGACTGGGCCAGGGATTTTTCCAGCACCCTTTCTCCGTCCACCTTAACGCAGACCTGTGTTCCGCCGGACTTGGGCCAAAGGGCCCAGGCTCCAAGGGCCAGAATCAGAATTCCAAGGATAAGAATTTCTCGTTTTTTCAGCTTCATGGCCCCTCCTCCAGGGTGGTAACGGGGATATCTGCGGTGATGGAAAGATCGGGGGAGGCAAAAATCCCCGCCTCCGTAATCAGCACCAGATCAAAATCATACCTTCCGGACTGCCAGAAGGACACCGCCTCATCAAACCCCATAACGAACAGGGCCGTACTGAGTGCGTCTGCCTCTGTGCCGTTTCTCGACACAATGGTGACAGAAAGCAGATCGGTTTCCGCAGGACACCCTGTCTTCGGATCTAAAATGTGGTGATAGGTGACACCGTCCACCTGGAAATACCGCTGATAGGCCCCGGAGGTAACACAGTAGGTCTTTTCGCCCCCGGGAATGGCCAGGGTGGCTATGGTATTGCCGGAACCGTCCGGCTTTTCCACAGCTACCGTCCAAGGCTCCCCGTCGGGCTTTGTGCCCAGCAGCCCCACATTGCCCCCCAGGGAAATCACCGCCGTCTCAATCCCGGAGGCCTCCATCGTCTCCAGCACTTTTTCGGCAGCATATCCCTTGGCGATCCCGCCCAGATCTACCCCCATACCCTGGGGCAGGGTGATTTTCATCTCCTCCGGAGATATCTGGGCCTTACTGTAGCCCGTATGGGAGAGGACCTGCTGTCGTGCATTCTCCCCCGGCACAGTAAATTCATCCGCATAAAAGCCCCACAGCTTCATCAGGGGGTATACCGTGGGATCGTAGGCCCCCTCTGTGTCAGCGGCCACCGTCAGTGCCGACAGCAGCAGACCATAGCTGTCCTGAGAAAGGGCGCTGAACTTGCCCTGATTAAACCGCCCGATTTGGCTGTCCGGATCGGTCACGGAAAGCATGTCATTGAGCCGATAGATCTCACTCCGACATGCCGCCAGGGCCTCGTCTCCGGCCCTGCCTCCATCATATACTGTTAACGTCATCACCGTATCCATGGAAAAGATGGTATCGGTGGTTTTTTTTGCGCCTCCGCAGCCCGACAGCAGCAGCAGGCAGAAAAAAACAGGCAATATTTTCTTCATGGATTCCTCCAGTTTTCATTGCATACAGAAAAGATATTCCCATTATACCACCGAATGAAACCTTTTCGCAACTGCTGCATACCATTAAATTGAGGTGACGTGACGTGATGGAAATGAAATCGGAAATTGACGAGGCCGCCGTGTGGCAGCGGGTCACTGCGGCAGCACAGGAGCCCACCGCTTCCCCTGCACAGAGCCCTTCTCCCTCGGAGGCAGCCCTGCTGTCGGCCCTGGAGGCGGGGAAAATCCTGGGCGAAACCTACGGGTCCCTGTACCGCAGTGGGAACACCGGGTATCAGGCCCTGTATCAGACCCAGCGGCAGGAGCTTTTACAGCTCCGGGGCCTTTGGGTCCTCCACTATAGAACAAATCCTGCGGTTCCACAGAAATCCCCTCCAAAGCACAGCTCCTATGTGCAAAAAATCCATTGGCTGCTGGAGGCCCAAGGTCAGCAGCAGCAGCGGCTTGCCAGCCTGTCGGGCTGCTTTTCTGCCCCTTCCTCCGACCTGCTGTCCCTCCTGGCTGAAAAAGCCGGTACCCGGTGGGCCTGGCTTCTGGGCGAACTGGGGCGGGTTTCATAAAAAACTGATTCCCCGGGAAAATTCGACATATTTCAGTAGAAATATATTACATAAATGATAGAATATGGTTATCACAGGGCGGATTTCGCCCAGGGGAGGAAGTTTATGTCGTACATAATGAATTTGGAGGGCAGGATTTTATATCTGCCCATGCATCTGGTGAAGCCCGGGCAGCCCAGCCGGGGCAGAACCACTGCCCAGCTACAGGAGCTGGCTGCCAGCATCCGGCAAGTGGGGGTTTTGCAGCCTCTGACCGTTAGAAAAACCGGGGAGAGTTTTACCGTGGTTTCCGGAAACCGAAGGCTCATGGCCGCAAAGATGGCGGGACTTGGGGAAGTGCCCTGCCTGCTTCTGGAGGTGGAACCCCAGGACACGGAGCTTATCAGTTTGACGGAAAACCTGCAACGGGAGGATCTCCACTACTTTGAAGAGGCGGAGCTGCTGCAAAAATATCTCTGCCACAGCGGACTGACCCAAAGCCAGGCCGCCCGGCGGCTGGGCCGAAGCCAGTCTGCCATTGCCAACAAGCTGCGGCTTTTGCAGCACAGCCCCAGAGTTCGGCTTGCCCTCCGGGAAAAGGGCATGAGCGAACGGCACGCCCGGGAGCTGCTGCGAATCAGTGGGGAAGCAGAGCGGCTTCAGGTGCTGGAGGAGCTGTGGAGCCGCCGTATGAGCATCGCCCAGGCCGAAAAGTACATCGACAACTATCTCACCAACCGGAGCACTTCTGGGGAGGAGCGTTACCGGCTGCGGGACACCCGGCTGTTTTTGCAGCGATTGGGTCAGGACACCCAGCATCTCCGCTCCGCCGGGATTCCGGCCCAGATGGAAAGCCGCCAGCAGGGCGATGATCTGGTGCTGACCGTGACCATCCCCCAGAAATAGA
>CAZFXB010000213.1:0-3737 GCA_964522835.1 uncultured Oscillospiraceae bacterium | reverse complement strand
ATATGTATACACTGCGCTGTACTATCAGTATCCTGCGGATGCAACCATTGATACATCTCTGGCCTATGACCATGGAAACAGCTACGCCTACAGAAATGTGATCTACGAAGTATTTGGAACCACTACCCTGGAGGGGGGCTATAGCGCCAGTACCTTAAAAACACTGATTACATCCAGCTATCCCGGTTCGGTTATGCGAGCTGGCGGCCACTCCATGGTCATTATGGCCATTTTCAACGAGGGCTTTGTGGTGTATGATGCCAACTTTGAAAGCTCCAACACGGTGGATTTGCGGTACTACAGCTGGGATGCATTTGTGCGGTCCCAGGGCGGCAGAACCATTACCGCCCTTCACATGCCCTCCTACTATCCCGGATATCGGTATTCCACCGGTGTTACCGGCGGTACTGTGGATGAAGACTATGTGCTGGATACCAGCACTGCGGGCATTTACGATGTAATCAATGTGAGTACTACATTGAATGTTCGGTCTGGCCCGGCTTATTCCTCTTCTATTGTTGGAAAACTCATCAATGGAGACCGGGTAGTTGTCCGGGGCACCTATGGTGGCTGGGCTGCAATTGAGTATGACAGTGCCGTTTGCTGGGTTCACACAGATTATCTTTCTTATTCCGATAACCAGACCGCCTACCCAATGGATAAGGCGGATGCCGGGGCATATTTGGTTTATAACTGTGAAAAGCTGAATGTCCGCTCCGGACCGGATACGGCTACGGAGAAAATGGGCACGTTGCCAGCTGGTACCGTGGTTGATGTGATCGGAACCTACAATGGCTGGGCTGCCTTCCAGTACAATGGAAAAACCTGTTGGGGGTATATGGTTTATTTAACGCCCTACAGCAAGGAAGTGGCAGTATCCTTTGATGCCAATGGGGGCAGTATTTCCTACAGCAGTAAAGTATATAAGGCGGGTAATGTCTTTGGTGATTTGCCCTCTGGCACAAAATCGGACCGTAGTCTCATTGGCTGGTTTAATGGAACGACCCAGTATACAACCTCCAGTCTGGTGCCCGATACTGACACATTGAACCTGAAGGCGAAGTGGGCGATTTACAGCTTTATGGATGTGGATGAAAACAGATGGTATGCAAAAGCGGTGGAGCAGGGCTATGAATTGGGCGTAATTTCTACGGACAGCCTGTTCTATCCGGATCGAGCCAGCAAGCGTGGTGAGTTTGTAACCATTCTGTCCAGAATCTATACCAGACAGACGGGGGAGGCCATCTCTGGCTATAGCTCCGCCCAGTTTACGGATGTGGGACAGCATCGATACTATGCTTCACCCATTGGGTGGGCCTATGAATATGGCATCATCAACGGAATTACCCCCAGTGAATTCTGGCCTGAGGAACCGATTACACGTGAGCAGATGGCTACGATTCTATACCGCTATGCCTGCATGATGGGCAAGTGTGATGTGTATGAGGGCCCCTCCTATCTGGATTCCTTTACGGATGGTGATAAGGTTTCACGCTTTGCCAAGGTTGCAGTGAACTGGGCTGTGGATACGGGGATCATCACCGGAGACCCCAATGGGGCCATGCGACCCAAGGATTCGGCAAAGAGAAGTGAAATGGTCACCATTGCGGTTCGATTTATTGAATACCTGCAAGGATAAAAGTAATCCCCCAGGCAATTGCCTGGGGGATTATATTTTTTACATCAGGGATTCGACCAAATCCACAAATTCGCCCATGGTCTTGGGGGGAGTTTCCACATCAATGGTGATATCAAACTCATTTTCGCACTCCAGGGCAATCTCGACCACGTCCAGAGAATCCAGGTCAATATCCTTAAAGCTGGTGTCCATGGTGATTTCGATGGACTCATCCAGGTCACACTGAGCCCGGAGAATCTCTACAATGCGTTCAAAGGTGCTTTCCATAATAAATTCCTCCAATATGGTCTTGGGGAGGGCCCCAATACATACAAATTTCAAAGGCAGAAATAAAGCGGGGATGTCTGCCGTTTTTCTATGGTTTAAGATATACCGAATTGAGGAATTTGTCAATAGGAACCGGAGAGAGAAGGAAACTTTTTTTGTGCCCGGGTGGATTGAAACAGGTTCGACAAAAAATATAAAAAAATTTACAGTTTACTATTGACAATCTGCCTGCAGTCTGTTACTATGCAGGTAAGGAGAAGTTACATGCCGATGTGACGGAAAGGAGATGAGATAGGTATGAGTATCCTGACAAGTCTATTATCACCGATGGCACTGTTTTGGCTGGTAGCGCTGATTATTCTGGCCATTGCAGAGGCTGCCACTGTGGGGCTTGTGTGCATCTGGTTTGCCGGTGGTGCCCTGACGGCGCTGATTGCAGCGGGGATCGGTGCTCCCCTGTGGCTGCAGATCGGCCTGTTTTTGGTGGTGTCCGCTGTCTTGCTGGCGATGCTGCGGCCTGTTCTGAGCAAGGTCGCACGGCCCAGGCGAACCGCCACAAATGCAGACCGACACCTGGGCAAGTCAGCGCTGGTGACAGAGGAAATCAATAACCTAAGACAGACCGGTGCCGTAAAGCTGGACGGCGTGACCTGGACCGCCCGAACAGAAGGAAATGAGGTGATCCCTGCAGGGGCTCTGATCGAAGTGCTCCGGATCGAGGGGGTCAAGGTGATCGTAGCACCCCAGAAAGAACCAGCAGAAGTATAGAAAACAAGTCTAAGAGGAGGACAAAATTATGACACTTGCTGTGATTATTGCAGTTATTGCAGTATTACTATTGATCGTGATTACAAGAAATATTTTTATTGTTCAGCAGTCCAAGGCATACGTAATTGAAAGACTGGGTGCCTTCCAGGGCGTTTGGGAAGTGGGCCTTCACTTCAAGATTCCCTTCATTGAGCGGGTTGCCAAAAAGGTAAGCCTGAAAGAGCAGGTTATGGACTATCCCCCCCAGCCCGTTATCACCAAGGATAATGTAACCATGCAGATTGACACGGTTATCTACTACCAGATCACCGATCCCAAGCTCTATACCTACGGCGTGGAGCATCCCATGAGTGCCATTGAGACCCTGACCGCCACCACCCTGCGAAACATCATCGGCGATCTGGAGCTGGACCAGACCCTGACATCCCGGGATACCATCAACTCTCAGATGCGTGTGATTCTGGACGAGGCCACGGATCCCTGGGGCATCAAGGTAAATCGTGTGGAGCTGAAGAACATTCTGCCGCCCACGGACATTCAAAACTCCATGGAGAAGCAGATGAAGGCAGAGCGTGAACGCCGTCAGAATATCCTTCAGGCCGAAGGCACTAAGCAGTCCGCCATTCTGGTGGCAGAGGGCGAGAAGGAGGCCGCTGTGCTTCGTGCAGACGCAGAAAAGCAGGCTGCCATCCTCCGGGCCGAGGGCGAAGCACAGGCTATCATGGCCGTCCAGAAGGCTCTGGCGGACTCTCTGAAGATGCTGAACGATTCCTGCCCCAACGATCAGGTCATCAAGCTGAAGGCTCTGGAGACCATGCAGAAGGTGGCAGACGGCAAGGCCACCAAGATCATCATTCCCTCCGAGATTCAGGGCTTGGCCGGGCTGGCTGAGGGCATTGTGGAGACGGTAAAGCAGTAATGGACGATAAACGATTTGAAAGAACCTATAAGCAAAGTGGATTTACCACAGGTATGGAGATTATTGTGGATAAAGAGACCGGGGTAAATTACCTTTGGGTCAAATCCGGTTACGCCGGTGGGTTGACACCCCTGCTGAACCGGG
>CAZFXB010000212.1:0-3746 GCA_964522835.1 uncultured Oscillospiraceae bacterium | reverse complement strand
AAGAACTATTTGATGCCCCAGGTTTCCTTCTCTCTGGACAGCTTCCGGCTGAACCAAAACTCGGTTATTTACTACGAGGATAAGGATACCGGCTCCTATCAGCCCCTGCAGAACCTGTACGGGGATGAGAACCGAATCTGGGCCTCCTACGACGAGATTCCCACAGAGCTGGTTTATGCCACTGTGGCCATCGAGGACAAGCGGTTCTTCGAGCACAACGGCGTAGACTGGTTCCGGAGCGCCACGGCGTCGGTGAACCTGTTCCTGAATGTGAAAAACTTCTACGGCGGCTCCACCCTGACCCAGCAGCTGATTAAGAACCTGACCAACGACAAGGATGTTACCGTTCGTCGAAAGCTGGTGGAGATATTCCGGGCACTGGCCCTGGAGAAGGACTATTCCAAGGAGGAGATCCTGGAGTGGTATCTGAACACCATATACCTGGGTGAGCAGTCCTACGGTGTCCGTACTGCATCCTACACCTATTTTGGCAAGGATGTATCGGAGCTTTCTTTGGCAGAGTGTGCAAGCCTGATTTCTATTACGAACAACCCCTCTCTGTATGACCCCTATATCAGCGAAGGCACCAGGAAAGCCAACAAGGAGCGTCAGCTTATGGTGCTGGAGGCCATGCTGGAGCAGGGCTATATCAGCCAGAGCCAGTATTCCGCTGCTGTATCAGAGGAGCTGGTGTTCCAGTATGCCGAAAGCGGCATTGACGGTGACAATGACTCCAATTATTACTCCTACTTTGTAGACCAGGTGATCCGGGATGTGGTAGACGATCTGGCCAAGGCCACCGGCTATGATACCGAGGTCATCAACCGGATGGTCACCAGCGGCGGCTATCAGATTTATGCCACTGTGGATCCGGATGTGCAGCGGGCTGCGGAAGAGATTTATGAAAATCTGGAGAATATTCCGGAGACAGACAGCGCCTACCAGCAGCTTCAGTCCGGCATTGTTATCATTGACAACCAGACCGGCGATATTGCAGCCATTGTAGGCGGCGTAGGCGAAAAAGAAGGCAGCCTGAACTGGAGCCGAGCAACCCAGAGCCTTCTGTCGCCCGGTTCCACCATCAAACCTCTGACGGTCTATGGCCCGGCACTGAATCAGGGGCTGATTACACCGGCTACAGTCTACGACGATACCCCCTACAGCTTTGGCTCCGAGGCCTGGCCCAAGAACGAGGACGATACCTACCACGGCCTCACCAATATCCTGACGGCCATGAAGCGTTCCACCAACACCATTGCGGTGAAGGTGCTGGACGAAGTCACAACAGATTATGCCTACAGCTATGCCAAAAATGAGCTGGGGCTTACCACCCTGGTGGATCAGTACGAGCTGGGTGGCATTGAGTATACCGACAACAGCCTTTGGTCTCTGTCTCTGGGCGGCATGGTGCATGGTGTTACCATCCGTGACCTGACGGCGGCCTATGCGGCCATTGAAAACGGCGGCGAATACCGGAAGGCCAGAACCTACACCAAGGTGCTGGACAGCGAGGGCAACGTGGTGCTGGATAACAACCAGTCCAGTCGGGAAATCCTCAGTGAGACCGCAGCCTACTACCTGACCTACATGATGGAGGAGACGGTAAATGACGGCACTGCGGTGGAAGCGCAGCTTGAAAACATGGCGGCAGCCGGTAAGACCGGTACCACCGATGACGATAAGGATCGCTGGTTCGCCGGATACACCCCCTACTACACAGCGGCAGTCTGGTGCGGCTACGACCAGCCCCAGGAGATTGTGCTGACCGCAGAAAATGTGGATAACCCTGCCTGCGTACTGTGGAATCAGGTTATGACGCTGATCCACGATGGAAAGCCCTACGCCACCTTTGAGAAGCCCTCCAGCTTTGTGGAGGTGGAGGTTTGTGCAGACAGCGGTCTGCTTTGCAGCCAGTGGTGCCACAAGGATGTTCGGGGCGACCGGGCCATTACGGTGCTGCTGGATAAAAATGATGTCCCCGTAGCCACCTGCGACATTCATGTGGAAGAGGAGATCTGTACCGTGGATGGTGTCAGCCATCTGGCCGGAGATGACTGCGGCAGCAGCACTGTGGAGAAGATGGGTATGCTGAGCTATTCCCGCCAGTTCCCCATTGCCGGCATTGTGGTGGCCGACCAGCAGTATTGTGTTGGTTATGTGGCCAAGAAGAGCGGCTACAGCGAAGCTCGATGCAACACCCTGGATCCGGTCAATGAGGTTTGCCCGGTGCACTCCTCCGGCAGCCAGGAACCGGACTGGGATGACGATGATGATTTACCCAATGTTCAATAAGGAGCAGAATATATATGTGGATCGCAAAGGATTGGAAAGATTATGAGGTGCTGGACTGCACCGGGGGAGAGAAGCTGGAACGCTGGGGAAAGTATACTCTGGTTCGTCCGGATCCCCAGGTGATCTGGCAGACCCCCAAGGAGCATAAGGGGTGGCGGGAATACAATGCCCGCTACGCCCGCAGCAATACAGGCGGCGGCCAGTGGAATACCAAAAAGCTGCCGGATAAGTGGGAGATCGGCTATAAGGAGCTTCGGTTCCAGGTCAAGCCCATGAACTTTAAGCATACGGGTATTTTCCCCGAGCAGGCAGCCAACTGGGACTGGTGTATGGAGAAGATCCGGAATGCGGGCCGCCCCATCAATGTGCTGAACCTGTTTGCCTATACCGGTGGTGCCACCATTGCCTGTGCAGCGGCAGGGGCCAGTGTGTGCCATGTGGATGCGGCCAAGGGCATGGTGGCCTGGGCTAAGGAGAATGCCCGGGTTTCTGGCCTTCAGGACAAGCCTGTGCGGTGGATTATTGACGACTGTGCCAAGTTTGTGGAGCGGGAGATCAAGCGGGGCAGAAAATACGATGCCATTATCATGGATCCTCCCTCCTACGGCCGGGGCCCTTCGGGAGAGATCTGGAAGCTGGAGAAGGATCTTTACGGCTTCGTGCAGCTTTGCTCCGGCGTTCTGTCTGATAACCCCCTGTTCGTGGTGATTAACTCGTACACCACGGGCCTTGCACCCTCGGTGGTGGGGTATATTTCCGACAGCATTTTCTCCAGAAAGTACGGTGGACATACAGACTCTGACGAGCTGGGACTGCCGGTTACAGCCTCCGGGCTGGCACTGCCCTGCGGCGCAACAGGCCGGTGGTATCGGGAGGGCTGATATGAACACTGCCATTGAAGTGAAAAATGCCTCCTTTGCTTACCCCGCCGGGGAGGGCGCAGAGTCCCTGAAGGTATTTGAAAATTTAAATCTGACGGTGGAACAGGGCAGTTTTGTGGTGATTTTAGGCCACAACGGCTGCGGAAAGTCCACCCTGGCAAAGCATTTTAATGCCATTTTGCTTCCCTCCGGGGGAGAAATCTATGTCTACGGTATGGACACCGGTGCGGACGAAGCACTGATCCCTATTCGGAAGTCGGTGGGCATGGTATTTCAGAACCCGGACAACCAGATCGTCGCCAATGTGGTGGAGGAGGATGTGGCCTTCGCACTGGAGAATCTGGGAATCCCCTCCGAGGAGATTCGGGAGCGGGTGGATGCGGCTCTGAAGGCAGTGGGTATGTATGAATTTCGGGAGCACGCCCCCCATCTTCTGTCCGGTGGGCAGAAGCAGCGGGTAGCCATTGCCGGTGTGCTGGCAATGCGGCCCAAGTGTATTGTTTTGGACGAACCCACCGCCATGCTGGATCCTGTGGGCCGGAATGAGGTCATTGATACCATTCACGAGCTCAA
>CAZFXB010000211.1:0-3765 GCA_964522835.1 uncultured Oscillospiraceae bacterium | reverse complement strand
GTCATCAACCGGATCTACCCAAGTATTTTCTGGCGATCTTATGTCGTGCTGAAATACCGCAGTCGGGAGCGGAGCAAAGCAGCAAAATCCCGAAAACCCAGCGAAAAGGAGTCGTCTTTATGAACACCTACACAAATCTGTCCCAGCTCATCGGAAATACCCCCCTGCTGGAGCTGCAAAAGTCCCAAAAAATCTGGGGCACGGTGGCTTCCGTTTATGCCAAGCTGGAGTATTTGAATCCCCAGGGCTCCGCCAAGGATCGTGCCGCCCTGTATATGCTGGAAACTGCCCAAAAAGAAGGGAAAATCAAAGACGATACCCTGATTATCGAGCCAACCTCCGGCAACACCGGCGTGGGCCTGGCCTACCTCTGTGCCATCAAAAATCTGAAGCTGATTCTCACCATGCCCGAAAACATGAGCCTGGAACGGCGACAGCTCCTTGCCGCCTTTGGCGCAGAGCTGGTGCTGACGCCTGCCTCTGAGGGCATGAATGGAGCCGTAAACCGGGCAAATGCGCTCCACGCCGAGAATCCGAATTCCTTTATTCCGGATCAGTTCAGCAACAAAGCCAACGCCAAAGCCCATGAGGAGACCACCGCCCAGGAAATTCTTCGGGACATGGACGGTCAGGTAGATATTTTTGTATCTGCTGTAGGTACCGGCGGAACTCTGACCGGCAATGGCCGGGTACTGAAGGAAAAGCTGCCCGGCTGCCGTGTGGTGGCGGTGGAGCCTGCCGGGTCTCCCCTGCTGTCTGAGGGCCGGATTGGCCCCCACAAAATCCAGGGCATCGGCGCAAACTTTGTTCCCGATCTGCTGGATCAGAGCCTGATTGACGAGATTATTCCTGTTACAGACCAGGATGCCTACGCCACCGCCAAGTTCTTAGCCCGTACCGAGGGCTTGCTGGTGGGCGTCAGCTCCGGCGCTGCTGTCTATGCAGCAAAGCTTCTGGCCCTCCGGCCGGAGAACCAGGGAAAACGGATCGTGGTGATTCTGCCGGACACCGGAGAACGCTACCTGTCTGTGGGCCTTTTTGACTAACCTTTTGCCGCAGCCAAAATTTCGGCTGCGGCAATTTTCTGTATCCCTGCAAATTTCGGTTTGGGATGCCATTTCTCTCTTTCCAATTCTCGAAACTTGTGGTATACTGTAAAGGTTGATTTGAAATGTAAGGGGACGAATTTATGAACGGAATCGGATTTGACAATCAGAAATACCTTACCTATCAGTCCGAACAAATCCAAAAGCGGATTCACCAGTTTGGCGGCAAGCTGTATCTGGAGTTCGGCGGAAAACTTTTTGACGACTACCATGCCTCCCGTGTTCTGCCGGGATTTGCACCGGACAGCAAAATCCGGATGCTCCAGCAGCTCAAGGACGATGTAGAGATCGTCATTGCCATCAATGCAGCAGATATCGAGAAAAACAAAGTCCGGGGTGACCTGGGCATTACCTATGACGAGGATGTGCTTCGCCTCATTGATACCTTCCGAAGCATGGATCTGTATGTGGGCAGCGTTGTCCTGACCCGGTACAACGGACAGGCCGCCGCCAACGCCTTTTTAAAGCGGCTGGAATCCCTGGGCATCCGTTGCTATCGTCACTACTCCATCGAGGGCTACCCCCACAATGTGCCTCACATTGTCTCGGATGAAGGATTGGGCCAGAACGACTACATTGAAACCAGCCACTCTCTGGTGGTGGTTACGGCCCCTGGCCCCGGCAGTGGAAAAATGGCCACCTGCCTTTCCCAGCTCTACCACGAGCACAAGCGGGGCATTACCGCAGGCTATGCCAAATTTGAGACCTTCCCCATTTGGAACCTGCCCCTGAAGCATCCTGTTAATCTGGCCTATGAGGCCGCCACTGCCGATCTCAACGATGTAAATATGATCGACCCCTTCCACCTGGAAGCCTACGGCACCACCGCTGTAAACTACAACCGGGATGTGGAAATCTTCCCTGTGCTCAGTGCCATTTTTGAAAAGATCTCCGGCAACTGCCCCTACCAGTCTCCCACAGATATGGGTGTCAACATGGCCGGCAACTGCATCATCGACGATGATGTCTGCTGCCAGGCATCCCGGATGGAGATTCTTCGCCGGTATTACACCGCCTGTGTAGAGAAGGTACAGGGTAAGGGCAGCGATGAAACAGTCGCTAAGCTGGAGCTGATTATGAAGCAGGCCGGTGTGACCACAGATATTTTTCCCGCCATCTCTGCCGCCCTGGTCAAGGCAGAAACCACCGGGGCCCCTGCCGGAGCCATGGTGCTGCCGGATGGCCGTGTTATCACCGGAAAGACCTCTGACACCATCGGAGCCGCCTCCGCTCTGCTTCTAAACGCATTAAAGGCCCTTGGGGGCATCGATGACTCTCTGGAGCTCATGTCCGCCTCAGTTTTGGAGCCCATCTGTGATCTGAAAACCCGCTATCTCAGCCACAATAACCCCCGGCTGCATACAGATGAGGTGCTCATGGCTCTGACCATCTCGGCCCTGACCAATCCTCTTGCGGAAAAGGCCAAGGAGCAGCTTCCCGGTCTCAAGGGGGCCGATGCCCACTTTACCGTCATTCTCAGCGAGCAGGATGATTCTCTGCTGAAACGGCTGGGCATCAATGTGAGCTGTGAACCTCAGTACGAGCATAACTGTCTTTATCACAAGTAATCGATCAGCGGGCGGCCCTTGGGTTGCCCGCTGATTCTCAGAAAGGATTTTTTCATGGAAACCATTGCAGCGCTGCTTTCTCAGGAACTGGGAAAATCTCAGCAGCATATCGAAAATGTCATCACCCTTCTGGACGAGGGAAACACCATCCCCTTTATCGCCCGATACCGGAAAGAGCTCCACGGCGCCATGGATGACACCACCCTCCGCACATTGGAGACCCGTCTCCAGTACCTCAGGAGCCTTCAGGAACGGCGGGACACCATCAAAGCCGCCATTGAGGGTCAGGGCAAGCTGACAGAAGCCCTGGCAAAATCCATCGACAACGCCAGCACCCTGGCAGAGCTGGAGGATCTGTACCGTCCCTACAAGCAAAAGCGCCGCACAAGAGCCACCATCGCTCGGGAAAAGGGACTGGAACCTCTGGCTCAGTTACTCTATGCGCAGAAAAAAGACTGCCCCGATCCCCTGCGAGAGGCCGCAAAATATGTGGATGAAGAAAAGGGCGTAAACACCCCGGAAGAAGCCCTCCAGGGTGCCAGTGACATTGTTGCAGAGGAAATCAGCGACAACGCAGAAATTCGAAAATCCCTGCGGCAGCTGGCCAATCGTTTTGGTCTGATTCGCTCCACCGCCGCCACTGAGGAGGACTCTGTCTATCGGCTGTACTATGATTTTTCCCAATCCCTTTCCCGGCTTCAGGGACACCAGATCCTTGCCATCAACCGGGGCGAAAAGGAGAAATTTTTGAAGGTCTCTCTGGAGCTGGACGAAGACCGTGCCATGCAGACCCTGCGGCGTGCTGTGGTGGTTCCCGGCAGCCCGGCCATGGAGTTTGTAAAAGCCGCCGCCCAAGATGCCTACGACCGGCTCATTTTCCCCTCTCTGGAGCGTGAGATCCGTTCCAGTCTGACGGATACTGCCTGCGAAGGTGCCATTGGCCAGTTTGCCCTGAACCTCCGTCCCCTGCTGATGCAGCCGCCGGTCAAGGGCAAGGTCACCATGGGCCTTGATCCCGGCTACCGCATGGGCTGCAAGGTGGCCGTGGTGGACGGCACCGGCAAGGTTCTCGATACCACGGTGGTATACCC
>CAZFXB010000210.1:0-3770 GCA_964522835.1 uncultured Oscillospiraceae bacterium | reverse complement strand
TGGGTGTCCTTTTTAATCATATCCCACTTATTCACCACAATAATGGCGGCCTTGCCTGCTTCATGCACCAGGCCCGCAATTTTGGTATCCTGCTCCGTAACGCCCTCGTTGGCATCGATCATAATCAGGCACACATCTGCCCGGGAAATGGCATCTACAGTACGCATATTGGAGAACCGCTCCACAGAATCGTCTACCCGGGACTTCTTCCGCATACCGGCAGTGTCAATAAACACATACTTACCATAGTCATTTTCAAAATAGCTGTCGATGGCATCCCGGGTAGTGCCTGCCACATTGGAGACAATAACCCGCTCCTCCCCCAGGATCCGGTTCAGAAGGCTGGACTTACCTGCATTGGGCTTGCCTACAATGGCAACCTTGATGACATCCTCATCCTCTTCCTCCTCCGTCTCCGGCGGGAAGTTCTCCACACACAGATCCAGCAGATCACCGGTGCCGTGTCCATGGAACGCAGACACTGCAATGGGATCTCCCAGTCCCAGGGAGTAAAATTCATAGATATCCGGATTGACCAGGCCAGTGCTGTCGCACTTATTTACAGCCAGCAAAACAGGCTTTTTGCTCCTTTGCAGCATGGTGGCAATTTCGCTGTCTGCCGCTGTAACGCCGGTCTTCACATCACAGACCATTACGATCACATCGGCGGTGTCAATGGCGATCTCCGCCTGTCGCCGCATAAAGCGCAGCATTTCGCTGTCGGTTTTGGGCTCGATACCGCCGGTATCCACCAGCTCAAAGTCCCGTCCGTTCCAGTCGCAGTCCCCATAGAGCCGATCCCGGGTCACACCGGGGGTATCCTCTACAATGGCCGTACGACGACCTGTAAGTTTATTAAATAGCATGGACTTACCCACGTTGGGCCGGCCCACAATCGCAACCAGTGGTTTTGCCAAATCTGGCCACCTCCTGTGTATTTTTATAGTGCTTTACAAGATATTATCTCATTTTTTTCTCCATAAATCAATCCTTATTTCTTCACTTCCTGTGAATTGCAAGCAGAAAAATCCGGCCGCTTTTCGAAAAACGACCGGATTTTCGGGATTATTCAGTTATGGCATCCTTCTTCACTTCCAGGAATGTGGAGGGATGCTTCTTATAGGTCAGCAGGCTCACCACCACCAGCAGAACACCGCAGGTAATGACGCCAGGCAGGGCCGCACCCAGTCCAAAGGGCTTGCCTGCCAGCTCCCAGCCAATGGTTACAGTAAAGCCGCCGATAAGGGCCGAGAGGATACCAGCCTTGGTGGCCTTTCTCCAGAACAGGCCCGCAAATGCAGGCAGACCTGCCGCAGCAGCATAGAAGCTCCAGGAGAACATCAAAACGCTGTAAGCATTTTTGATGTAAAGGGCGATAAACAGGGCGCCCAGAGGCAGAATGATGGAGAAGATTCGGCTCAGCCACATCTCTGTTTTCTCACTCATGTCCGGCTTCAGGGTCTTGCCAATGTCACTGACACAGGCCTGGACAGAAACCAGAAGGAAGCTGTCTGCTGTGGACATAATGACAGAAAGTACACCCGCCAGGGCAAGGCCGGTAAGGCCAATGGGCAAAATGGTAATGGCCAGTGCAGGAACCACTGCATCGGTGTTGCCGTAAGCAGCAATAACAGAATCAGGCACCAGCTGATGGGCCACAACACCCATGAACCATACCAGAATAATGGTAACACCATAGACTGCTGTACCCAGGAACATACCCTTCTTTGCAGCCTTCCGGTCTTTGGCCGCAAAAGCACGCTGCCACATCTCTACGCCTGCCATGGTGAAGACCAGATATGTAACAATATCGCCCACAATGCCTCCGTCAATATAGGGCTTAAACAGAGCAGGGTCAAGATTCTCAAGGAAGTTACCAACACCGCCCAGCTTCAGCAAGGACGCAACGGGGATGAGGATATATACGAAAATCAACAGCATATAGAACTGGAGCACATCCGTATATACAACACCAAACAGGCCGGCAGAGGCCGTATATACCATAAATACCACAGTAGCGATAAGGGCACCCATTTCATAGGTAATGCCAAACTCATTGCCCAGCATATTCACAATGGTGGCTGTGGCCGTAACCTGAGCCGCCACCGTGCCCATCATGGTAAAGGCGATGAGCGCACCCATAATAATCTTGGTAGATTTTCCAAACCTCCGCTCAAAAAGCTCCGGAATAGAGGTGATACCGTGCTGCTCGCCAATATCTGTAATTCTGCCGCAGTATCCCGAAAACAGGAACATACCCAACAGGTAGGGTACCGCAGTGATAATGGCCTTAAAGCCGCTGGAGTAGGCAACACCAGCCCGGCCCATCAGGCCGCTGCCGCCGATGATGGTAGCGCAAACAGTAGCCATCAGCACCAAGGGCCCAAAGGAACGGCCTGCAACATAGTAGTCACCGGAGTTTTTTACCCGCCTGACGCAGACAAGGCCGATGGAAATCATTGAGATGAGATACACCACAATAATGGCAAGGTCGATAAAGTGAAGCTGACTGTGATCCATATACATTTCTCCCTTCGAATAATAGAATAAAACAAAGCCGTCCACAGTCAGTGAACGGCAAAGCTACAAATTGGGGCTGATTTTAACCATATAAATTATGAGTAATCTATCCCTGCGCCTTGCTTTCCTGTTATTTTTGACAATCCGTGCGCTTTGTCATAAGCCCGACACGCAGCACTTCAATTCTTAACCACATTATACAGCAACTCGGAAACAAAAATATGAACATTTTGTAAACAGCACTTTTTTCATGCATAAAATATTTCACAAAGAAATTGTTCAAATACAACAAAACCAGGCGATTTCCCCCATCACCGTTCGAAATAAGGTGAAATATGTGAACATTTTGTTGCATTTGTTAAGCAAGCAACGCCCAGACAATATCCAGGCGCTTTTGCATTATTTTATTCACAACTCCGCATGTTTCTTTTGATACAAAAACATCAGAATTCCAGTACCACAGATCAAAACATATCCCAACAGGCTCCAAACATCCGGCAACTGTCCAAAGATCGCCCAGCCCATAAGGGCAGAAAACACCACCTGAGAATAGTCATAGACAGAGATCTCCTTGGCCGGAGCAAACTGATAGGCACTGGTAATGGCAAACTGGCCGGCACAGCCGCAGGCCCCTGCCAGAATCAGGCACAGCAGCTGAACCGGGGTCATGGGGGCGTGGATGGCAATAAAAAAGGGCAGACACACCAGGCAGGAGAAGGTAGAAAATACAAAGACGATCAGATTGGAGTTTACACCCTTTTTGCCCATCAGCCGCACGAAGCTGTAGGCTACACCAGCACCAAAGCCTCCCAGAAGTCCCACCAGTGATGGCACCAATGCCATATTCGAGGGGTTGGGTTTAATAATAAACAGGCTGCCCACAAAAGCCGCAACAACGCCCAGCCCCTGCACCACCGTCAGCTTCTCTTTCAGCAAGAAAAAGGACACGATGATTGCAAAGAAGGGGGACATTTTATTGAGCATATTGGCATCGGACAAATTAAGGTGATCCACCGCATAAAAATTGCAGATCAGCCCCACCGTGCCAAAGGCTGCCCGGGCCAGAAGATACACCCAATTTTTCTTTTCTGCGGGATGAAACGGAACATGGTTCTTTTTTAGTATAACAAAGGCGAACACCACCGCCACTGCGTTCCGGAAGAACGCCTTCTGCATGGAGGGGATATCCCAAGACGGCCGCATAAACACCCACTAAGCCGCAAAGATGACGGAGGCCAAAATGTGGCGGT
>CAZFXB010000209.1:0-3778 GCA_964522835.1 uncultured Oscillospiraceae bacterium | reverse complement strand
TTGAGAACGGCAAGGTTACCGCTGCTCCCGCAGGCGCTAAGCTGGAGTACCAGGTCAACATCGGTGCTGAGGGCACCGGCGACCACCCCTCCTTCCTGCTGCTGAAGAACGCTTCCGATGCTCTGGCCTCCATCGGCATCACCCTGAACGTGAACGATATGGCCAACGCTTCTGACCTGTACGCTTCCTACCAGACCGGCGTTGCTGAGATGTGGTGTGCTGCTTGGCAGTCTACCGCTGATCCCGATATGTATCAGCTGTACCACTCCGAGGGTTCCACCAACTACTATCAGATCGTCAACGACGAGCTGGATGAGCTGATTATGGCTGGCCGTATGTCCACCGATCAGACCTACCGTAAGAGCATCTACAAGGCTGCCATGGAGATCATCATGGACAACGGCGTAGAGGTGCCTGTTTACCAGCGTTCTGAGTGCTACATCTTCTCCTCCGAGCGGATCGACACCACTACCCTGGCCAACGACATGACTCCTTACTGGGGCTGGAAGGCTGAGGTTCAGAACATCGTTGTAAAGTAAGCTGAATTTTTAGCCTCTATAGCGGTATTCATTCCCTGCCCACCCTGTGTGGGTGGGCAGGGGTTTCCGCCTATGAAGGAGCTGTTCCACAGGTTTTTCGTGAAACGGCTCCTTGATATGCGGATTCTTGGCATATTAAAAAACACTTGGAATATGACTGACCATTATGTTCCACTGGAGGGATCTCCTTTGAAAAAATTTGTTGTCAAACGCACCCTGATCTCCATTCTGATCTTGTTCTGCGTGACCTTTATCATCTATGGTATGCTCCGGTGCCTGCCGGCTTCCTATGTTGAAACTATGGCCATGCAGCTCTCTACTGCACCCGGTGCAAAGAGTTATGACGAATGGCTGGCTCAGCTGAACGCTTCCTACGGCCTGGATAAGGGCATCGTGGCGGGCTATATCGGCTGGCTTGGACAAGCGGTGCAGCTGAACTTTGGCGACAGCTGGAAGTATACGGTTCCCGTACTGGAAAAGTTTCAGGATGTCATCTGGCTCTCCTTCTTTATGGGAGTTGTGTCCTTTGTCCTGGAGCTGGTGATCTCCATTCCCCTGGGTGTGATCGCCGCCACCAAGCAGTACTCCAAGACGGACTATGCCGTGACCGCTGTGGCGCTGGTGGGTATTTCTCTGCCTACCTTCTTCTTCGCCACATTGCTGAAGCTGGTGTTCTCTGTAAAGCTGGGATGGTTCGACCTGTATGGTCTGGTAGGTCGTGACTATGCACAGCTATCTGCCTTCGGGCAGCTTATGGACAAGGGCAATCATCTGGTGTTGCCTATTGTTACACTGGTGATCGTGTCCATCGGTTCCACCATGCGCTATACCAGAACTAATATGTTGGAAGTTCTCAATGCCGACTACATTCGTACTGCCCGGGCCAAGGGCCTTTCCGAGCACAAGGTTATTTATCACCACGCCTTCCGGAACACCCTGATCCCCCTGGTGACCATCATTGGCGGCAGCCTGCCCGGCCTGTTCTCCGGTGCTCTTATCACCGAGACCCTGTTTATGATCCCCGGTATCGGCTACGTATCCTATCAGGCTATGGTAGCAGGAGATATTCCTTTCTCCATGTTCTACATGACCTTCCTGGCTATTTTGACCTTGCTGGGCAACTTTATTTCTGACATACTCTACGCCGTAGTGGATCCCCGTGTCCGTGTGGCATAAGAAAGGAGAGTGCTGATTTTATGAATAATATGGACGAAACCAGAAATGATAATGTTCAGGAAACCGAGCAGCTCTCCCTGAACGATGACCGCCGGGTAAAGGTTCTGTCTCCCGGTGCGCTGGTTGCAAAGCGGTTCTTCCGGAACCGGCTTGCTGTGGTAGGTCTTACCATGCTGGCAATTATGTTTATCTTTTCCTTCGTAGGCGGCTGGATCAGCCCCTATGCAGAGGACGAGCAGTTCTACACCATCACCTACCTGGATAAGGATTATGTGGGCGTGACAGAGAGCAACGAGTTCCGTTACGCTGTGGCTGAGGGGCAGGAGTTCGCCACCTCTGCCCAGGCACAGTTTATGATGGCTGTTGTAATGAACAAGGACTCCTTTGATTATAAGGATGTGACCTACAACGTGGTGCAGGAAGGCACCGATTTCTGCGGTATTTACGTAGACGACAACATTGTGGCCATTGCCTATAAGGACATCATCAGTGCTGCCGATGGCATGGCAGAGCCCAGTTTTGAAGTAAAATATGGTGCTCTGAAGGCCCATACCAATGGCGAGACCAGCTTTACTGTAGACGGTGAGGATTACAGCCTGGATGAGGATGGAAACATTGTCCATGGCGGCGAGGTAATGGCCTATGTGAGCCGATATGTGGTTCAGGCCAAGGAAAACGGCGTTGTCATTACCCGTGATTTTAAGGAAAGACTGATTGAGGCCATTAACCAGGACTCCGAAGAGTTTGTTTATACCGATGAAGAGGGCCTGGAGGCAACCTATACCATCACCTATGATGCAGCGTCCAAGGTTTGGACCGTGCTTCAAAGCACAGCCACCGAGGTTTATGACCGATACGGTGCTCCCTCCAAGTCCCATCTCCTGGGCACGGACACCGCCGGTATGGATATGCTGACCCGGCTTATGTACGGCGGTCGTGTATCCCTGGTGATCGGCTTTATCGTTGTGTTTATTGCTGCCTTCCTGGGTGTTATCCTGGGCGGTATCTCCGGCTACTTCGGTGGTTGGGTGGATAACCTGATTATGCGTATTGTAGATGTGTTCTACTGTATTCCCTCTACCCCCCTGCTGATTATTCTTGGTTCTGCCATGGATGCGGTGCAGGTGGATCCTCAGATTCGTATGCTGTATCTGATGCTGATCCTGGGCTTCCTCAGCTGGCCCTCCATTGCCCGTCTGGTTCGTGGCCAGATCCTGTCCCTCCGGGAGCAGGAGTTTATGACCGCTACCGAGGCCTGCGGTATCAGCGTATCCCGCCGGATCTTCCGGCATCTGATCCCCAACGTGATCCCTCAGCTCATTGTTACATGTACCATGAGCCTGGGCTCCACCATTCTGACGGAGGCAACCCTTTCCTTCCTGGGTCTGGGCGTTAAGTTCCCCTTCGCTTCCTGGGGCAACATCATCAACGACGTAAACAATGCCTTCGTTATGACCAACTATCTGTGGATCTGGATCCCCGCCGGCGTTTGCCTGCTGGTGACCGTGCTTGGCTTCAACTTTGTTGGCGACGGTCTTCGGGATGCATTTGATCCCAAGATGAAGCGCTAAGGGAGGAGAGAATCATGGCTAAGAAAAAGCAGGCAGAAGGCTATATGTCGTCCAAAGAGTCCCGTCGGATCTCCAAGGAAAACAGAAAAATCACCAACGAGCTTGAGAAAAAGCGTAAACGTAAAAATGTTCCCGAATCTGAGTATCTGACCCAGATGAAGGATCCTCAGAATGCGGTGGAGTTTGATAATCTCCACACCTACTTCTTCACAGACACCGGCACCGTTAAGAGCGTAGACGGCGTTACCTTTGATGTTCCCATCGGCAAGACCGTGGGCGTAGTCGGTGAGTCCGGCTGCGGCAAGTCCGTTACCTCTCTGTCCCTTATGCAGCTCATCCAGCGGCCTCAGGGTCAGATCGTCGAGGGTGCCATCCGCCTGAATCTGGGGGACAAGGCATATGACATCGCCAAGACCCCTCAGGAAAAGATGCAGGGGCTTCGCGGAAACTACGTTTCCATGATCTTTCAGGAGCCCATGACCTCCCTGAACC
>CAZFXB010000208.1:0-3794 GCA_964522835.1 uncultured Oscillospiraceae bacterium | reverse complement strand
CCGATGGCGATGGAAAAAAGACTGGTCAGGCTCATTACTTGTCAGCTCCTTTCTTACTGAGGAAATACTGGACTGCGGCGATGAGCACGCCTAGGGTCAAAAAGCCACCCACAGGCAGGATCATCATCATAGCAGGGAACTGTTCGGAAAGGATCCGGATTCCCTCGCCCTCGGCACCCAGAATGCCGCCGCCGAAGGTGCCGTTGCCCAGGAATTCACGGACAACGCACATAATCACCAGTACAATGGTGTAGCCGATGCCCTGAAACACGCCGTCAAGGGCAGAGGCCAGCACCGTGTTTTTAGAAGCAAATGCCTCGGCACGGCCCAGAATAATGCAGTTTACCACGATCAGAGGGATAAAAATACCCAGAGATTCACTGAGGGAGGGCAGGTACGCCTGCATCATCAGATCTACAATGGTAACGAAGCCTGCAATTACCACCACGTAGGCCGCAATACGAATGTTGGAGGGGATCACCTTACGAAGCAGCGAGATCACCACATTGGAGCAGATGAGAATGATAGTAACACACAGGCCCATGCCGATGCCGTTAAACAGGGTGGTGGTGATGGCCATGGTGGAACACATACCCAGCAGCTGAACCAGCACCGGGTTCTGGGTCAGGAGACCGTCTTTAAACTGTTTTTTGATATCCATAGTATCCTCCTTAACCCATGAGCTCTGTGGCCACCCGCAGGGCGGTATTTACGCCGTCGGTGACGGCCCGGGAGGTGATGGTAGCACCGGTGAGGGCATCGATTTCTCCGCCGTCCTTGTTGACAGCCAACTCGCCGGACAGGCCCACATACTGGCTCCGGAAGGCGTCCTTAGAGGCGTTGGCACCAAGGCCAGAGGTCTCGGACATGGAAACGATGGAAACGCCGGTAACGGTGCCGTCAGTGCTGACACCTACCACCATATCAATGGCGCCGCCGAAGCCAGAGGGCGTCACCTCTACCACATAGCCTGCATCCCCCGCCTGATAGATGGCGGCCACATTGGCTTCGGAGCCAGTGTAGGAAAGCTCTGTGTAGCTGTCAGCAGGCAGTACCTCCTCCATGGAGGCAGCAGTTTTCTGTGCGGTGATCTCCGCAATCTTGTCTGCGGTGATGTAGTTGGTCATACCCAGAAGACAGGCCACCACAGCGGAGATAACCAGCAAAGTCAGGGTCAGCTTCAGGAAGTAGCCAGCTTTTGTATTTTTCATTTTGCAGCTTCCTCCTTCTTGGGTTTTACGTAACCAAAACGCTTGGGTACACCGATCTTATCCAGCAGCAGCACGCAGATGTTCATAATCAAAATGGCGTAGCTCACACCCTCGGCATAGGAGCCGAAGTACCGGATAAACATGGTGATAAGGCCGCAGCCAATGCCGTAAACCACCTGACCCCACTTGGTTACGGGAGAGGTGGCATAGTCTGTTGCCATAAAGATGGCACCCAGCATCAGGCCGCCGCAGCACAGGTGATAGGCCATCCAGCTAAGACGGTCAGCGCCGCCCTGGGGGAACAGGAAGGCGATCACAGCAACGGTACCGATGTAACACAGGGGGATCCGGGGAGAGATTACCTTCCGAACCACCAGATAGATGCCGCCAGCCAGCAGCAAAATGGCGGAGGTCTCACCCAGAGAGCCGCCGATGTTGCCGATGAAGCAGTCCATCAGGCTCTCGCCGGGAAGAAGTCCCGCATGGAGAGATGCCATGGGGGTAGCAGTGGTAACTGCATCCGCATTGGAACCAAACAGGTTCAGGGCAGTGCCAGGGGCCACCCAGGTGGTCATAATCACCGGATAGGAAAACAGGAAGGCACGGCCTGCCAGAGCAGGATTCAGGAAGTTACAGCCGATGCCGCCGTAGAGCTGCTTCACCACAACGATGGAGAAGAATGCACCGATGATAATAGTCCAGTAGGGCATGGTAACAGGTGAGACCAGCGCCAGCAGCACACCGGTGACAATGGCAGAGCAGTCGCCTACGGTGCAGTCCTTTTTGAGAAGCTTCCGATATCCCCATTCAAAGAACACACAAGCCGCCACGGAAACTGCCACCAGGCACAGGGCACGGAATCCAAAGAAGTAGGTAGCCGCAATAATGGCAGGCACCAGGGCAATGATGACATCCAGCATAATGCTTCTGGTGTCATCGGCGCTGTGGACATGGGGAGAGCAGGAAACGGTGAGCTTTACATTTTCAAGATCCATTGATACCGCCTCCTTTAATTCTTCTTGTCGGAGGCCTCACGGACCTTCACCTTAGCGTTTTTAAAGCTTTGCACCAGAGGAATCCGTGCCGGGCAGATGTAGGCACAGGAGCCGCATTCAATGCAGTCGCCTACATTCCGGCGATTCAGCTCATCGATGTTATTCTTCCGTTCTGCCTGATACAGATACAGGGGCATCAGGTGCATGGGGCAGACCCCAACGCAGCGGCCGCAGCGGATACAGTGGGGCGTATCAACACCGGTGTTTCCCTTTTTCGTCAGAACGGTGATGGCGTTGGTGCCCTTGATGACGGGAACAGACAGATCAAACTGAGTAATGCCCATCATGGGGCCGCCGGAGAGCACCTTGTAGGGGTCCTGTCCGAAGCCATCGGCGGCAGCGATCAGGTCAGAATAGGGTGTGCCGATGGGGGCAATAAAGTTCTTAGGGATCTTAATGGCCTCACCGGTGACAGTGACCCCACGGGAAACCAGGGGCATCCCCTGATACACAGCATCATAGATGGCAGCGCAGGTGGCAGCGTTAAACACGCCGCAGCCCACAGCGGCAGGGAGCCCGCCGGGAGGCACCTGACGGCCGGTGACGGTCTGGATGAGCTGTTTTTCCGCACCCTGGGGGTACCGGGTTTTCAGCACCTGCACCACAATGTCACCGCCTGCGGGACATTTCCCGTTCAGAATTTCAATGGCGGTCTTTTTATTGGCCTCAATGCCAATGTAGCCCTTCTGGAGGCCGAAAACCTTCAAAAGGATCCGGAGACCTTCAATGACCCGCTCCGGCGTCTCCCGCAGGAGGCGGTCATCGGATGTAATGTAGGGTTCACACTCTGCGGCGTTAACGATGATGGTGTCCAGCTTGCCCATGCCGCTGGAGATCTTCACATCTGTGGGGAAGGTAGCGCCGCCCATACCGGCAATACCGGCATCGTGAATGATTTTCGTCAGTTCCTCGGCGGTCAGCGCCTCTACGTTTTCACGGGGGCGAATGTCCTCGCACAGGGTGTCCTGAAAATCGTTTTCAATGACCACACTCATTACATTGGTTCCGTTTGGATGGGGCCGAGCTTCCACCGCCAGCACCTTGCCGGAGACGGAGGCGTGAACCGGAACGCAAAGGCCCGTGTTGTCACCGATCTTCTGACCCACGGTTACCAGATCGCCCTTTTTCACCAGGGGCTGACAGGGTGCCCCAATGTGCATACTCATGGGGATCACCACCTGGGCCGGTGCGGGCAAACGCTCAGTGGCCACTTCGCTGGAAAGGAATTTTTTATCGTTGGGGTGTACCCCACCGAAAAATCCAGCCATATTGTTCACCTCTCATAATTGATACTAAGCTCCAAAAAGAAGCATAATTTGATACCATATATCATAACATGTTTCAAACCAATTTGTCTACCGCAGATTTTGCCTATTTTGTTGTAAATCCGTTCGAAATGGACATAAACGGCTGTGGAAATAATTTTTAAATTGGGGCTTGCAATTTCAAATGTGTCGTGCTATAATGATTTCTACATTGCGGGTGTAGTTCAATGGCAGAACATCAGCTTCCCAAGCTGAATACGGGG
>CAZFXB010000207.1:0-3799 GCA_964522835.1 uncultured Oscillospiraceae bacterium | reverse complement strand
CTACGCTGACAGCTCCCTTTGCACAAGGGAGCCTCTGGCGGGTGCAAATCTGGTGGTTTGTACGTATTTGCCGAGAGCTTTTGCTTATTGCTGCCCTGTTCTGTACTGGTGCGGGAGCACCCGGAGCCTCCCTTGTGTAAAGGGAGGTGGGGCGCCCACAGGCGGCTCGGAGGGATTGTGCAGTAGGGTGCTGCGTAACAAAACGCTTTCGGCAAATATGTACTGCGGTAGTCAATCCCTCAGTCAGCTACGCTGACAGCTCCCTTTACACAAGGGAGCCTCTGGCGGGTGCAAATCTGGTGATTTGTGCGAATTACCCCTACCTGATATTCAATTTCAATCCGTTTTCCGTAGGAAAACACCACAATCTATAAACGATTCCCTATTCTCCATTCTCTATTATCTCATTCCGAAAGGAGCCGATCCTATGAAAATTGAAGCACAGCAGGTGGGTCAGCTGATGACCAACTGTTATATTGTTTGGGACGAGAATACCAAAAATGCCGCTGTCATTGATCCCGGCGACGATGGGGCATTTATTGCCCAGAATCTCAAAAAGAAGGGGCTGAACCTTCAGTATATCCTTCTGACCCACGGCCATTTTGACCATATCGGTGGCGTAGATGAACTGCTGGAGACCTGCGGCAGCAGTCCCAAGGTCTATATCTCCGAAAAGGATATGGCTCTGCCCTCTGCCTTCGGGGAGAATGTGCATCTTGACCCCAGCGTGGTCACCTTCTGGCTTCACGGTGATGTAATTACCATGGATTCCATCTCCTTCAAGGTCATGTCCACCCCGGGGCATACCCCTGGCAGCGTTTGCCTTATCTGCGGGGACGTGATCTTCTCCGGAGACACCCTCTTCCAGGGCTCCTGCGGGCGGACAGATTTCCCCGGGGGCAGCTGGAAGGAGATGGCGGCATCTCTGAAAAAGCTCTATAATCTGCCCGGGGATTACACTGTGTTTTCCGGCCACACCAATTCCACCACCCTGGATTGGGAGCGGAAAACCAATATGTTTATGCAGTCGGCACTGTCATGAAGCTAAGACTGGTTGGGCATACAAACCGGTATGCCATGGAACAGATCTCTCTGGTGCTTTTCCCGGAGGATAAGCCGGAGTATACGGAGCAGCCCTTCAGCGGGGACGGAGCCATTTCTACCCTGAAGGAGGGCAACACCTACCTGACTGCCACCGCCAAAATTACCCGGGATGGAAAAACTGCCCGTGGTGTGGCCCGGTGCAGGATGGATCAGGCCACTGAGCCCCTCCGGCGGCAGATTCTGCGTCAGAGCTTTTACCGGGCGGCCCTTCAACTACTGCCCGCAGCTCCCTCCTGGGGGGCACTGTCCGGGGTTCGGCCCAGCAAGCTGGTGTCCCGGCATCTCATGGCGGGGGGAAACCGGAAATCGGCGGACAGAATGCTCCGGGATGTCTATGATGTATCTCCCGCCCGGCGGGAGCTGTGTCTCGATGCCTCTGAGGCTACCATCCGGGCACTGGGGCGGCAGCAGGAGGGGGATATTTCCCTCTATGTGGGCATTCCCTTTTGCCCCACCCGGTGTGTCTATTGCAGCTTTGTGTCCGCAGCCATTGAAAAATCCCGGCATCTGCTGGGGCCCTACCTGGAGGCGCTGGAAAAGGAGATCTATGCCGCCGCAGAGGGTGTAAAGCGTTCCGGTCGCCGGATCCGCACGGTATATATCGGCGGGGGAACCCCAACCACCCTGGACGATGCCCAGATGGCGTGGCTGCTGAAAACGCTCCATGAGGCCTTTGATCTGTCCGGCTGCATTGAGTTTACGGTGGAAGCGGGTCGGCCCGACACCCTCAGCCCCTCTAAGCTTCGGGTCATCCATGAGGGCGGTGCCACTCGGATCAGCATCAATCCCCAGACCATGGATGACCGGGTGCTGAAGATCATGGGCCGGAGCCACAGCAGCCGTGATATTCTGCGGGCCTATGAAGAGGCGGTGGCCGCAGGCCACAAAGATATCAATATGGATCTGATCGCCGGTCTCCCCGGAGACAGCGTGGAGGGCTTCAAAAGCACCCTGGATCAGGTCATTGCCCTGAATCCCACCAATATTACCGTCCACACCCTGGCCCTCAAAAAGGCGGCAACCCTGTACTACCAGGAAAAGACCACCCTGCCGGATGGGGATATGGTGGAGCAGATGCTCGCCTATGCAACAGAGGCCCTTCGGGCCAATGGATACAGCCCCTATTACCTGTATCGGCAGAAATATATGACCGGCAGCTTTGAAAATGTGGGCTGGAGCAGGCATGGTTACGACAACCTCTACAATATATATATGATGGAGGAGCTGCACTCCATCCTTTCCCTTGGTTCCGGCGGCATCACCAAGGCCATTGACGGAACCCGGGTGGAACGGCTCTCCAATCCCAAATATCCACAGGAATACATTCGAAATATAGATGAAATTGCCCGAAAAAAGCGGGAGGTAATACTTTGAATTTCGATTTAGATACCATCCAGGCCGACCTGAGAGAAAACCCGGCAGCGGAAATCCTAAAATGGGAGGAAAACTATCTCGCTCAGATTCGGTCTGTAGCCCAGATGGTGCTCCAGAACCGGGAAAAAAGCCCGGTGGTGCTGCTGTCCGGCCCCTCCGGCTCCAGCAAAACCTCCACCGGAACCCGGCTAAGGGATGCCCTTAACGCCATGGAGGCTTCGGCCCACCTCATATCCATGGACAACTACTACATAGACTGGGATGAGCCCGGGTTCCCCCGGACACCGGAGGGGGAGCGGGATCTGGAAAGTCCCCGGTGTCTAAATATTCCCCTGCTGAATCAGCATTTTTCTCAGCTGGAGACTGGGGAGGATATCCGTGTTCCCATCTATGATTTTCCCACCCACAGGCCCTTGGAGGGGGAGTTCGTTCCCATGAGCCCAGGCCGGGGGGATGTGTTCATCTTTGAGGGGATCCATGCCCTGAATCCCCTGTTTACGGCCCAGCATCCCCAGGCATTCCGGCTCTACGTGTCCCCGGCGGCGTCCTTTACAGCAGGGGACCGGGTGGTGTGCGATCCCGTTTTGTTGCGGCTCATGCGGCGGGTGGTGCGGGATGCCCAGTTCCGTGGCGCATCGGCAGAATTCAGCCTGAAGCTTTGGGGTAATGTGATCTCCAGTGAGAAGATTTATATCGAGCCCTACAAGTCCTCGGCCCACGCCACCATCAATACCACCCTGGGCTATGAGCTGGGGGTATTAAAGGGCTATGTATTGCCCCGGATCACGGATTTGCCCCAGAATGTTCCCTGCCGGGATATGGTGGAGGAGATTCTAGACCTGCTGGAGCAGGTGGATGCTGTGCCCAGTGACCTGGTGCCCCAGGATTCCATCCTGCGGGAGTTTATTGGGTAAATTTTTTGAGAAAAGAGGCTTCCCCTTGAGGGGAAGCTGGCAGCTGCAGGCTGACTGATGAGGTGTCCAGGGTACCTGATTTCGACTGTGTCTATGTTCTTAGGCCCAGGCAACACCTCATCCGACGGCTTCGCCGCCACCTTCTCCTCAAGGAGAAGGCTTCGGGTGCTGCCGCACCAGTGCATAACAGGACAGATTTTGCTTTTTGAGACTGCCTACCGGCGGCTTGAGGGCAAGCCGCCCTACAACAAACCGTACAAAACACCAAGTTCGCACCAACCTTGGCTCGCCCTTGGGGGAGAGCTGTCAGCGAAAGCTGACTGAGAGGGGGGTATTACGGATTGCCACACCCAGTGTGCGGTTTAAGTACTGCGTACAAGCCACCAAATTCGCACCACGATCTATTC
>CAZFXB010000206.1:0-3817 GCA_964522835.1 uncultured Oscillospiraceae bacterium | reverse complement strand
GCCATGGAGAGAATGCCCAAGTATTACATTGTGGAGGCATCCGCACTGCCGGAGGTATTTTTGAAGGTGGCGGAGGCCAAGCGGATGCTGGACTCCGGCGAGGCCACCACAGTGGGAGAGGCCACAAAGGCTACCGGCATCAGCCGCAGTGCATTTTATAAGTATCGGGATGCTATGATGCCCTTTCAAAATCTTATGGCAGGCCGCATCATAACATTCCAGCTCACATTGAAGGATCGTACCGGCGTGCTTTCCGGTATACTTTCCATTTTTGCCTATAACGGGGCAAATATACTCACTATCAACCAAAACATTCCCACCAATGGCTGCGCCATTGTTACCATTACTGCTGAGACCAGCGAGCTCCACTGCTCTGTGGAGGATCTTTTGAAGCGGATGAGCAATCTGGACGGCGTGGTGAAAGCGGAAATCGTTGCGGGCTAAGGGAAAGGAGAACGGTATGGCAAAGGTTGCAATCCTTGGTCTTGGTACGGTAGGCTCCGGCGTGGCAGAGGTGCTGACGAAAAACGCTGCCTCCATTGCGAAAAAGGCGGGAGAGCCTGTAGAGATCAAATATATTTTGGGCCGTCACGACTATCCGGACAGCCCCTTCCGGCATCTTCTGGTGCAGGATTTTTCCATTATTGAAAATGACCCGGAGGTATCTGTGGTGGCCGAGTGCATCGGCGGCACCGGGGATGCCCGGGAGTATACGCTCAGAGCGTTGAAGGCCGGAAAAAGTGTGGTTACCTCCAACAAGGAGGTGGTGGCCCAGTATGGCGACGAGTTTTTGCAGATCGCCCGGGAGAAAAACCTTAATTACCTCTATGAGGCATCGGTGGGGGGCGGTATTCCCATTATTCGTCCTCTGGGCTCCTGTCTGGCGGCAAATGAGCTTTCTGAGATCTACGGTATTTTAAATGGCACAACCAACTATATTCTGACTAAAATGATAAAGGAGGGCCTTTCTTTCGACACGGCGCTCCGTGAGGCACAGGAGAAGGGCTACGCCGAAGCGGATCCCACCGCAGATGTGGAGGGACTGGACGCCTGCCGGAAGATTTGCATTCTGGCCTCCCTAAGCTTCGGCCGTCACATCTATCCGGAGGATGTACCCACCCAGGGAATTACAAAGATCACAGCAGAGGATGTTCAGATGGCAGAGGCAGGGGATATGAAGATTAAGCTTCTGGGCCGGGCTGTCCGGCTGGAAGATGGCCGGGTGGTGGCCTATGTGGCGCCCCATTTCCTGCCGGAGGATCATCAGCTCTCTGGGGTAGAAGATGTGTTCAATGCCATCGTGGTTCGTGGCGATGCCATCGGCGATGTGATGTTCTACGGTCGAGGTGCCGGCAAGCTGCCAACGGCCAGTGCGGTTTCGGCAGATATTATTGATGCTGTGAAGCACAAGGAGCGGCGGCAGAATATGGACTGGGTCTCCGGCGGCAAGGACGTGGTTGGAGATTATATGGCCCTTCCTCAGCGGTGGTATATCCGTACAGAGGAGCGGGAGAAGCGGATCGGCACCGTCTTTGGGGATGTGGAGACGGTGGCAAGTACCCTTGTCCCCGGACAGACTGCCATATTCACCGGGGAAATGTCCAGGGCTGATTTGGAGGAGAAGCTAAATGGGTTCTCCTATCTCAGCTGTCTGCCGGTTTTGGCATAATTCTTTAGGAACGGGAGGATATTATGGCACTGATTGTTCAGAAATTCGGCGGAAGCTCTGTTGCCAACGCCGAGCGGATCCTGCACGTGGCAGAGATCATTACAAATACCTATAAAAATGGAAATCAAGTGGTGGTGGTGCTGTCTGCCCAGGGCGATACCACCGATGAACTGCTGGAGAAGGCGGCAGAAATCAATCCTGGAGCATCCAAGCGAGAGCTGGATATGCTTCTTGCTACGGGAGAACAGATGTCCATTTCCCTTATGGCCATGGCCATTGAGAAGATGGGCTATCCTGTAATCTCTCTGACGGCATGGCAGATCGGCATGGAGACCACGGCGGCCTATGGCACAGCCCGGATCAAGCGGGTTACCGGAAGCCGGATCCAGGAGGAACTGGACAAGAACAAAATCGTTCTTGTGGCTGGCTTCCAGGGGGTCAATAAGTATCACGACATTACCACACTGGGCCGGGGCGGCTCAGATACCACCGCCGTTGCACTGGCTGTGGCGCTGAAGGCAGATCTGTGCCAGATCTACACCGATGTAGATGGCGTTTATACCGCCGACCCCAGAAAGGTGCCCGGTGCCCGGAAAATCCAGGAGATCACCTTTAACGAGATGCTGGAGCTGGCATCTTTGGGTGCCCAGGTGCTTCACAACCGGTCTGTGGAAATGGCGAAACGTTACAATATGAATCTGGAGGTGCTCTCCAGCTTTACAGGAGAGCCTGGAACCATTGTCAAGGAGGCAGTGAAAAAAGTGGAAAAGACTTATATCAGCGGTGTTGCCCAGGATAAGAATGTGGCAAGAGTGGCTCTGGTGGGCCTTAGCGATACCCCCGGCGTGGCCTACAAGGTATTTAACCTGCTTGCGAGGGAGAAAATCAACGTAGATATCATCCTCCAGTCTATTGGACGGGTGGATTCCAAGGATATTTCCTTCACTGTGGCCAAGGATAACGCAGATAAGGCATATCGGGTTTTGACGGATAACCAGGATGCCCTGGGCTTCGACCACCTGGATATCTCCACGGATGTGGCAAAGGTGTCTGTGGTAGGCGGTGGCATGGTAGATAACCCCGGCGTGGCGGCTACCATGTTTGAGGCGCTCTATGAGGCCCACATCAATATCCGCATGATCTCCACTTCTGAGATCAAGGTTTCTGTTCTGATTAACAAGGAGGATACGGATCGGGCTGTGGCGGCCATCCACGAGAAGTTCTTCGGATAAACTGGGATACTCTCCCTGCTCGAAAGCGGGGAGAGAATTACTCTTAAAAATAATGAAAAATTCGTGTCCGAAAATACGACACTCCCTCTTGACAAAATTTCGTTTTGGTAATAAACTATTCGTGAGCTAAAAGGTTCGAATAGGAACTATTTTGCCAAAGACATGGCCCGACCAACCAGAGTAAATGTGAGAAGGGAGAAGCTCCACTATGGAAGAAAAAGAAAAAATCGTAACAGAGAATCCGGATATTGGGTTTTTGATTACCAATATCTCCTACAGCGTCCGTCAATACTTTGACAGATGTTTTTCGGAATATGATGTGACCTATCCCCAGTCCCGGGTACTCACCCGGCTCTTTGCCCAATTAGGGAAAGAGGATGTGAACCAGCGGGATTTGGAGTATGCCCTGGGCATTAAGGCTTCCAGTGTGTCCTCCCTGGTGCGGAATCTGGAGCAGAAGGGCTTTATCCGCTGTGAGCGGCTGCCCCAGGATACCAGAAACAAGCGTGTGCTTCTCACAGAGAAGGGCATGGAGGTTCGTAAGGTGCTGGAGGATGCCCGAAATCAGGCAGAGGGACGCATGGTTGAGGGCTTGGGCCAGGAACAGCAGGAGCAGCTTCGCAGTTATCTGCGGCAGGTGCTGAATAATCTGGAAAGAGAATGAAAAAATATGAAAATCCCGTTGACAAAACGGGATTTTCTGCTATAATAGAAAGGCTGACTACAGCAAAATCCTTGCCGCAGACGTGATCTGCGGCCATAAGTCCAAAAGGAGGTGCAAACAACATGGCTAAGATTTCCGAAAAGTACGAGGCACTGTACATCATCAACGCTCAGCTGGGCGAGGATGAGACCAAGGCACTGGTGGAAAAGTTCAAGGCAATGGTGGAAGCAGAGGGTACCCTCATCGCAATCG
>CAZFXB010000205.1:0-3824 GCA_964522835.1 uncultured Oscillospiraceae bacterium | reverse complement strand
CGGGTGGTGTCGGGGTCGTGGGACCACATGACCATGGTCTCGGTGTTCTTCATGGCGTCATTGAGCATATCAAAGGGCTCGGGGCCGCCCAGACGCCAGTAGTAGCCATAGGTGTGGGGAGTGCCCCAGTGGAAGCCTTCCCAGGAGTCGGGGTTGTCCATGATTCTGGTGTAGCCCAGCATGGAGAAGAACCGCTTGAACAGGGAAATCTTATAGCCGCACAGACCCCAGGAATGGTGGGAAGAGGTGATGGCGGTGATGGCCTCCTTGCCGTAGGTCTCCTGGATACGCTTGATCTCACGGGCAACCAGGCCCAGAGCCTCGTCCCAGGAAGCACGGCGATAGCCGGACTTACCACGGTTCTCGGTGTTACGATTCTGACCGTCGGGGGTCTCCACGAAGTCCTCACGGATCATGGGATATTTGATACGGTCATAGGAATAGGTTCTGTCCTTCTCGGTGAAGCCCAGGAGAGACAGGGTGGTTTTACGCTGGGGGGTGTATTCCTTGCCATGGGCCTTGATGACCCAGCCGGGTGCGTCGTCGTCGGTGAGAACGATGGGACGGACACGGCGAATCACACCGTCAACGGTGTGAATGGTAAGAGGGCCGCCCACGCAAATGGAATGTGTAATTTTCTCTTTTGCCATGTTAGTACCTCCTTACTTAACTTCTACAAGAGCCTTGGCATAGTCGGAATCGGGGTTGATCTCCACCATGTTGCCGGTGTACTTGCCGTCCTTCCACTCGAAGCAGCGCATATCAAAGATCTCCACAACGGGGATCCACCAGATCTTGCCGTCGGGGCCCTGGTACTTGCTGCCTGCGTGGAACTTGTGGAGCACCATGGGAGCCCCGTCCACATCCTTTTGAGCAGAAGCGTAGTTGTTGTTGGTGTAAGCGTTGACCATGCCGTATTTCTCGAACCGGCGGGGGCCAACATTGGTCCAGCAGCCGCTGTCCACAATGCCCTGCTCGATGGCGGTGACCACGTCCTTGGTGGGCATACCGTAGCCTTCGAAGCCTTCGTACCAGACCCGGAATGCACAGGTGATTTCGCTGGGACATTCCTTCACGATCTTGGCGGACTTTTCGGCGATCTCCTGGGTGGTGAGGGTCTGAACGCCCTCGGGAGTGCGAATCGTCACTTTCATGAATCATTCCTCCTTAATATATTGTAAATGTAGAGAAATACCTTACGTGAGCCTTATGACAGGGTTTCGCCGGTCATAAAGTCAAAATCATCGGCGGGAAGCTGACCGATGGAATCCAAAAATGCAACAATGGCATTTTCCGCAGACACCATGACCCCCATGGTGTCCATGTGTTCATCGAATTCCACCTGAAAAAGCTGATCGGCCAGATCTGCCAGGTTTTTTACCACTGCACGGCACTCCTGGGTGTGGGGCAGCCGCTTGGCACGGCCCTCCTCCGAACCAATGGGGTGGATGTAGCAGAGATAATCACCCCGCAAAAGGGTGTACATGATCTCCGACTGGGACAGGATCGCCACCATAAGGCCATCCTCCAGTGCCTGGATCAGTTTTTCACCGTCCTTTTCCAGGGGGCCAATGGAGATGTACTCCTGAGGCTCCTGGTGGGAGGCGGATTTGTCCATAATAATCCCTCCGTTTTCACGCTATTCCTATTTTAAACCATGGTACAGTACCAAAGTCAAGGGGAAATAGCCAGTTATTTTTCGGCATTTTGGTGCTGCCGCCATGGCATTGTACCATAGGTGGAAGGGGCTTGTAAACCGGGAGCATAATTTAGCAGTCTGTCTTAAATCTTTATGTTTTCGCCACGGAAGCGGTGTTGAGGGTGACGGTAAAAGGTTTCTATCACGCAAATTTTCGACCAATCCGTAAAAGTGATCAAATTTGCACCAGCCAGAGGCTTCTCCTTGAGGAGAAGCTGTCAGCGTTAGCTGACTGATGAGGTGTCCTGCTGCTATTTCAGTAATGTTTTCTTGCCTTGAAATCTGGTTCACACCTCATCCGGCGGCTCTGCCGCCACCTTCTCCTCAAGGAGAAGGCTTTCGTGCCTACGTACCAGCACAAAAACGGACTGCCTGCCAAGAGGATTACGGATTGCCAAACCAGTACTGTCGATCACTGGTTCGCAATGACGTGTGCGTTTTAATGACTGCGTACAAACCGTCAAATTTGCACCAGCCTTGGCTCGCCCTTTGGGGAGAGCTGTCAGCGTTAGCTGACTGAGAGGGGCAGGATGCAGTTGCATATTTGTATAAATGACGGTGAATACGTATTGGTTTTCTATCCCGCTACCTCTTCACTTTGCACTTTTACTTCTTACCCCTCTCCGTCCGCCTTCGGCGGCCACCTCTCCCCGAAGGGGCGAGGCAAGGTGCTCCCGCACCGGTGCAGCATAGGATAGATTTTGCATTTTGAAACTGTCTAAGGTGGGAATTCAAAAAATATTTCCTGTCGTTTATACCTTGTTCACAAAGTGTTGATACTATAATATAGAATTTTTACGAAAGGCAGGTGGAAAGCTCATGCGCAGACGGAAGGGCTTTTTCAGCGGACGCAGTGGGCCAGATGCTCTTTCCATGGCCACCAGCTTTCTTGCCTGTGTGCTGCTGGTGATTGCCATGGTTGTAGGGGATACCCTCAGTGGTATCCTGTGGATGTTGGCCTGTGCGTGTCTGATTTCCTCCTACTACCGAATATTCAGCCGAAATACGGCCCGGCGGCGGCTGGAGAATGAGTGGTTTTTAAGACGGATTAAGCCGCTGACAGATCAAAAGGAGAAATGGCTTCAAAAGAAACGGCAGAAGAATCTTTATTGCTTCTTTAAATGCCCCCAGTGCGGCACGGTTCTGCGGGTTCCCAAGGGAAAGGGACACATTCGAATCACCTGTCGCAGCTGCGGACATGTGTTTGAGAGGAATAGCTGATGTTTGGATATATTACCGCCTCTGTAGATAAGCTGACGGAGGACGAAAAAAAGCGATACGGTGGCGTTTACTGTGGCCTTTGTCGGGCACTGAAACAGCGCCACGGGCAAAAAAGCCGGCTGACGCTGAACTATGATATGACCCTGCTGATTTTGGTGCTTTCCTCACTCTATGAGCCGGAGGAGCAGGAAGGCGAGGGGGGCTGTATGATGCACCCCATCCAGAAGCGGCGCTATGTTCAGAACAGGTTTACAGACTATGCAGCAGATCTCAATGTGCTTTTGGCCTGGTGGAACTGTATGGACGACTGGGAGGATGACAGAAGTCTGCCCAGACTGGGCTATGCCAAGCTTCTGTCCCGGGAGGTCAAAAATCTGGAACAGCAGTATCCCAGACAGGCAAAGGCCATTCGGGATACCCTGCAGGAGCTGAAGAAATACGAGGCCGGCGAGTATGTCAGCCCGGACAGGGCGGCGGCCTGCTTTGGAGAACTGATGGGGGAGCTGTTTGTTTACAACGAGAAGGATTATTGGTCGAAATACCTGCGGCAAATGGGCCAGGGGCTGGGCCGATTTATTTACATTATGGATGCCTGCATCGATTATCCGGAGGACGAAAAAAAGAATCGCCCCAACCCCTTGAGAGCCCTGGGGAGTGGGGAGAGAGACCGGGAGGGAGATTTTCAGCTTCTTTCCATGCTGATGGGAGATGCGGCAGAGGCATTTGAATGTCTGCCGCTGGAGCAGGATCTGGGACTTATGCGGAACATTTTATATGAGGGGGCCTGGCAGAAATACAACCTGGCCTATGCAAAAAGAGAAGGTAAGAAGAAAGAGAATAGTAAGGAGTTACACACATGAGAGATCCCTATGAGGTTCTGGGCGTATCCAGAAACGCAACAGAG
>CAZFXB010000204.1:0-3842 GCA_964522835.1 uncultured Oscillospiraceae bacterium | reverse complement strand
CACGGTGGTGTGAGAGGACGGCTACTCAACTAATGGGTAGCCTCCTACTCGATTTTATGTTCTGTGGGATCGCCGATTCCGGGGATTGGAAAGAATCAAACAGAACCATATTGTCAAGTGGCATTTTGCAAAAGAACCTAAAAAATTACGGGGTCAAACTGTAGCAATTTGCGAATTGCGATTTAGTATCAAAAATTGCTATAATCAGGTGTCAAAAATTGCACTAGGCGCAAACTTTTATGGAGGTAAACCAATTATGATGAAGAAGCGTATTTTGTCCATGCTTCTTGCGGTAACTGCTGTGCTGGGTCTGATGTCCGGCTGCGGCAGCGAGACTGCCAGCTCCAAGGGCTCCTCTGTGGCAGAGGCTGCTCCTGTGGAGGAAAGCGAAAACCAGGTTGGCGCTGCGGATATTGGCTCTGCACTGGAGCTGGGCGCAGAAGCTGCACAGTCTGCTGTGGAAGAGGCTGCTGCCACCAACGATCCCTCTCTGGAGCTTTATTCCTATGAGAGCAGCTACAACATGGGCGCTCTGACCACCGGTCTTCCCCTGACCGAGGATGGGGAGACCTTCAGCCTGTGGCTCTCCGTGCCCCCCAATGTGGGCACTCTGTTTAAGAACGGAATGGCAGATCATGAGGTGTTTCTGAAGGCTGAGGAATTCACTGGAGTCCACATTGAATTCCTGGAGCAGTCCGCAGAGACCAGTGCTGACAAGTTCAACCTGATGCTGGTATCCGGGGATTACCCCGATCTGGTCAACGGCATGGACTTTACCGGCGGCAACGATCTGGCAGTAGAGTCCGACTTTGCCATGAACATTGCTGAGGATATTGCGGAGTATGCCCCCAATTATCAGGATATCATTGATTCTGATCCCAGCATTATTAAGACCATCACCACCGACGAGGGTAATGTGGTGGCCTTCTACACCTTCAACTCCGAGAAGCAGGGTACCACCGAGGGTGCCTGGATCCGTGGCGACTGGCTCACCGATCTGAACCTGGAGAACCCCAAGACCTACGACCAGTGGGAAGAAGTTCTCACCGCATTCAAGACCGAAAAGGGCGCCGAGGAGCCTCTGATGATGCCCTCTGACATGGTGCCCTCCGGCAACTTCCTGGCCTCCGGCTTCGGTATTGCTGCCACCTTCCAGTCCATGATGGGGGCGGCCTATCCTTACTACGTAGAGGATGGGGAAGTGAAGTTTGGCCCTCTGGAGGAGGGGTATCGGGAGTATGTGACCCTCATCAACGACTGGACGAACAAGGGCCTGATCTCCACCACCTTTATTCAGGACAACGCCAACCCCATGGGCGATGTTTACAGCACCAATGTTTCAAACGGCCGCAGCGGTATTTTCTTCAACGGTGTGGGCATGATTAGCATGTTCCAGGCCAACCTGACCGATGCAGATCCCAACGGTCAGCTGATCGCCTGCTACGATGCCCGGAAGAACGAGGACGATGTGCTGCATAATGCCAACCAGGACAGCATCGTGGGTAAGATGGGCATTACCATCACCACCGCCTGCGAGAACTATGAGCTGGCTATGAAGTGGTGCGATTTCTGGTATACCCAGGACGGCGTGCTGCTGGCCAACTATGGTATCCTGGGGGAGAGCTTTGAGTTCGACGAGAACGGAATCCCCTATGTGACCGAGCTGGTGACCAACAACCCGGACGGTCTGAGCCTGATGGATACCCAGTTTATGTACTCCACCGACTCTGTAAACCGGATCAACGACATCACCAAAACCCGGAGCACCTACACCGAGGCTGGCCTTGCTGCCCGGGATATCTGGGACTACAACCGGGATGATGCCAATACCCTGCCTGAGGCAGTGGAGCTCAATGCCGACGAGGCTGACGAGCATTCGTCCATCTATTCCGATATCAACACCCGGCTCCAGGAGGGCATTGCTCAGTTTATTACTGGCGCAAGACCCATGGAGGAGTGGGACTCCTTTGTAGAGGAGCTCTACGACATGGGCATCGAGGACTGCATTGCACTGCAGCAGGCTGCCTATGACCGGTATTTGGCCAGATAATCAGACTTCCTTTCCTATATAAAAACAGCCCTGCCGATGTTCGGCGGGGCTGTTTGCTATAGGGGGGAGATTACAGTGCCATTGCGGTGGCAAAGGCGGCCCGGATGGCCTTCTGTACATTGGCGGCCTTGTCGCAGTCACCAATGGTGTAGAGCCGGTACTGGGGGGCATAGAGATCTGTTGCTTCGGCGGCCCGGGGTTTCATGCCGGCGGCCATAACTACAGACTCAGCGGGGAGCAGATGCTCGTTGCCCTCGCCGTCCAAGTAGGCAACGCCCTGGTCGGTGATGGCGGTACACTTGCCGCCGGTGACGGTTTTCAGGTTCTCGTGATAGCCCATGTTCCGGGTGAGCCGGTTCCGATAGGAGGCAGAGGCATCAGAGAGGATCTTCTCCTGCATCTCAAGCACGGTCACATCGTGGCCCACCTCCACCAGGTGGAGGGCGGTTTCACAGCCTACCTGACCGCCGCCGATGACCACTACGGACTTTTTGAGATGATCCTCGTGGCCGTAGATATGGGCAGCGGGGACGGCCATTTCCTTGCCAGGCAGAGGCAGAATGACAGGTTCAGCACCCACAGCGGCAATGACTGCGTCGTAGTTTCCGGCAATCAGGGCCTCCCGGGTGGCCTTTTCGCCCAGGCGGACCTCCACAGGGGACTTCTGAAGCTGGGCAATAAGCCAGTTTTTGTACTTGGCCAGGGAGTGCTTGAAGGAGGCGTAGTCTGCAAAATTGAGCTGACCGCCCAAAACATCCTTCTCCTCAAACAGGGTTACGGTGTGACCACGCTGGGCAGCGGTAATGGCTGCCTGCATACCGGCGGGGCCGCCGCCGACCACAGCCACCTTCTTGGGGGTGACGGCGGTGTTTTGAAGCTCCGAGAGCTTGTGCTCGATGCCCATGACCGGGTTTACGGTACAGACAAAGGTGATGCCGTCGATACAGGCGGAGTCGTGGCAGCGCATACATTTTACACAGGGAACCACATCCTCAGGGCGGTTTTCATAGGCCTTGGTGCCCAGATTGGGGTCTGCCAGCCAGCCACGGGCCATGGAGATCAGGTCAGCCTTCCCGTCCCGGAGGGCCTCTTCCATCTCGTCCAGATCCTGATAGCCGCCGATGGTGAGAACGGGGATTTTGGCACCGGATTCCTTGATCTTCTGGGCCATCCACAGGTTGGGGGTGTCCGGCTCAAAGCTCATGCAGTGGGCCTGCCAGCCAGTTCCGGCGTGGACATGGAGAATATCTGCGTGGTTTTCCACGATTTTTGCCATTTCGCAGGCCTCGTCAATGCCAAAGCCTGCCCCTTCGGGGAGCTCGCCGGACATACGAAGCTCAATGAGGAAGTCCTTTCCGGCGGCCTGATGAATGGCATCACAGCATTCGTCCAGGAAGCGGAGCCGGTTTTCAAGGCTCTGGGGGCCGTATTCGTCCTCACGCTTGTTGGTGCGCAGGCTCAGGAAGCCGCCGAACAGGCCCATGTCATAGGCCATGTGCAGCATACACATATCAAAGCCGATCCGCTTCAGAATTTTGACCTGATCCTGAAGGTTCTTCTTGATGTCCTCCAGCATTTCCTTTGTCAGTTCCTTTGTGGGCTGACCGAGAACCATGCCGGGGCCGGGAACCATCAGACCGCCGGAGACATAATAGCCTGCCTCCCGGGTGGCAGCCTGGATCTCCATGGAGGCCTTGGCACCGTAGAAATGGATGGCATCGGCCAGCTGGGCCAGATAGTGCTGGGAGTGGCCAATGTAGAGATCATAGGCCATGTGATCCTTGTCCGGGGT
>CAZFXB010000203.1:0-3846 GCA_964522835.1 uncultured Oscillospiraceae bacterium | reverse complement strand
TTTATTGAAAATGCTCCAATTTCTGAGGAAGCAAAAAGGCAGATCGCCTATCTCAATGCGGAAAAACTGCTGAAGAGATTCGGAGCACCGATTTAGCATCAGAGCTTGGTCAGCCTGGGGAAAGCTAGAAACAGGCCAAGTTATTTGTTGTCATTATGCCCGTCAATGGGCCAAATTTCGATAGAAAACGAAGGAGGCAAATGAAACTTATGAAATATTCTCATGTTCTTTCTCCGCTGGTGATTCGGGGCCATGTGCTGAAAAACCGGCTGGAGGTATCCAACTCGCTGCCCCATTTTTTGCAGGGTAACGAGCCCTATCCCGCAGACGGTGTCATCACCCACTATGCCAACAAGGCAAAGTCCGGTGCGGCCATTGTTACCTGCATGGGTATCAATAATTTCTCCCGGGATATGATGGTTCCGGCAGAGTCTGCGATTACCCACATGCCGGACTACGATCTTTATAACCCTGCATGTCAGAACTATCTGCTACAGCTTGCGGATGCCATTCATTACCACGGAAGTCTGGCCTGTATGGGGCTTTTCGTTGGCCCTCCCTCCGGCTATCCCTATCAGCATGAGGACGGCTCTGTAGAGCTGCTACGTGTGGGCGAAATTGCCACCGGAGACCCGGTCTATCGGGCACCAAACTCCCTCCACGAAGAGGCGGCCAATGCGGAGAGCAACGACATCTTTGAGCAGGCAGTAGCCTGCTGCACCCCGGAGCAGATGGAATATATCGCAAAGTCTCTGGCACAGGAGGCAAAAATCCTGAAATTCCTGGACTTTGACATGGTATCCCTCCACTTTTGCTATCGTGCTCAGCTGCCCACCGCCTTTATAAGCCCTTTGACCAACCATCGTATCGACGAGTACGGCGGTTCGCTGGAGAATCGGATGCGGTTCCCCTTGCAGATCCTGAAGGCGGTCCGTGAGGCCGTTGGCCCCAATATGCTCATTGAAATTCTGTTCTCCGGCGAGGAGCCGGAGGGCGGCTATACCATGGACGAGGGCGTAGAGATCTTGAAGATGATGGAGCCCTACGTAGATCTGGTGCAGTTCCGTGCCTCTGAGACCGACGAAAATCACCCCACCTCCTTCAATCCGGAGCACATTCCCTTCCTGAAGTATGCGGAAAATGCCAAGAAGAAGGGGCTGAAAATGAAGGTGGCCTGTGTAGGCGGCTGTCACTATTTCGATGAGATCGATGCCGCTGTTGCAGAGGGCAAGGTGGACATTATTGCCGCAGGACGTGCCTATATCTCTAACCCGGACTATGCGGAGCTTCTCCGGGAGGGAAGAGATGAGGATTTGGTGCCCTGTCTCCGCTGCAACAAGTGCCATGGTCGTGGCGAGCATGACCCGTTCCAGTCTGTCTGCTCGGTCAACCCGAAAATCGGCATTGAGCATCGGCTGGATATTCTGGAATCGGAGCCAAAGCCCAGCATGAAAATCGCCGTTGTCGGCGGTGGCCCTGCCGGTATGAAGGCCGCCATGGAGCTTTGTGACAGAGGACACCAGGTGACCCTTTATGAGGCCCAGGATCATCTGGGCGGTGCCATCTACCATGCAGATTTTGTGGATTTCAAGTGGACGCTCAAGGATTTCAAGAACTATCTGGTTCGTCAGGTAGACAAACGTCCCATTGATGTGAAGCTCAACACCAAGGCAACCCCTGAGCTGATCGAAAAAGCAGGCTTTGATATGGTCATTGCTGCCCTGGGAGCCTCTCCTGCCAAGCCGCCCATCCCAGGTCTTAATAAGCCCCATGTTGTTGTTGCTTATGACTCCCTGCTGAATCCCGATGCCCTGGGCCAGAATGTGGTGGTCGTTGGCGGCGGCGAGGTCGGCGTAGAGTCCGGCATGAATTTGGCCCAAAAGGGCCACAATGTCACCGTTCTTGAAATGGGCGATATGTTGGCCGCAGAATCCACCGCAATTCACTACTATTCTATGTTCCGGAACGCATGGGAGGCCCTTCCCAATTTCCGCAGTATTGTCAATGCTACAGTTACCGGGGTAGAGGACGATTGCGTCAAGTATAAGGACGCAGATGGCGTGGAACACGCCGTCCCCTGTGACAGCGTTGTGGTTTCCCTGGGTATGAAGGCCAAGACCGATGAAGCCCTGACCTTCTACGGAAGTGCAGACCGCTTTGAACTCATTGGCGACTGCAAAAAGCCAGCCACTGTTCAGCAGGCTATGCGTCAGGCCTTTGCGGTGAGCCACAGCGTGTAATGTCAGGGACATGCCCCACACGGGCTTAGATGGACACAAAAACGTGTTTGCTCTGTTTGAAACATAGTCTTGCCCCGGGAATGGGAACCTGTTTCGCTCATATAGGACAAAACTCCGCTGATTTCCTGTGAAATCAGCGGGGTTTTCTGTTTGTGCACGAGAATGTAGGGGTTTTTTCATTTTAAAAAGGGAAGTGTTAACAACGAAGTACAAAAAACATCATCGACTCTGTTCCTACGGGGAGCCAGGCCGGTGTTGGTACTTAAATCCCATGATGCCTCTAAGAGCACCAACGGTATGCTCGTTGTGGCAGGGGGATTGTCAGTTCATTTACCAAGGAGATTTTGACTATGATTACGGGAGGATGATTTACTGTGTTTTCGTGGAAGGAAGGTAAACGATCGTCGGAAACTTTGTAATCGACAACTTAAACTCAGCATCTGCTACGTGAAATAAAAAACGAACAAGAAGCAGCAGGAAGCATATTTGTCTAAATTTTATGCAGTAATACAAGTATTTTAAGGATTGTGAGGAAAATGCTTGACATGCCCCTTAGGGGCATTGTTATAATCCGTAGTGAAAGTGGGTGATATTGTGAAGATGAAAGCCTTAAGTGAAATAACGGGTCTGACAAGAAAGACGATTTTGTACTACGAGGAACAGGGATTTATCTCTCCGCAAAAGACAAGAAGCAATGGCCGTGACTATAGAGACTATTCAGATGCAGATGCGAAGAAGCTGTCAGATGTTTCCACCTTGCGGAAGTGTGGCTTCTCTATAGAGGAAATCAGGTGTATGCACATGAATCCTGAGAATGGCCAAGATGTTTTTCAGAAGCTCCAAAGTCGCTTGCAACAGCAGAAATCGGAGTTGGATGAGATTCTGCAAAAATTGGAAACAATTCCGTTGCAAAAGCTCTGTGATGTTCAGTCCCTTGTAGCGGAACTCAAAGAAGCTGCTGAGCCACTGCCGTTGCCGAAACAGGACTTGAATCCACATTTTTTGCATCTGGATCAAATCGAGGCAGAGTTAGGTGGCCCGCAGAAACCCTCTAAATACCACAAAGATGTTAGAACGGTGGAAATCGATCAAGATTACATTTTCGTGGATGCAAGGTTTGGTCGAAAAAAGCTGTTTGACGATATAAAAGATGATCTTCAGGAAGTTCCTCATTACGGTGTACCAGAGAAATCTGGAGGCCCAAAGTGGTTGGGGTTTGTGAAAGGCGTTGCTATCGTGGCGTTGGTATTGTTCTTCTTTGATATGATACAGGCATCCCGCTGGGGAATCGCATCAAAGCCGTTCCTGACTGATATCGCCATCATGGTTGGGCTTGCGGTGGTTATCGTGGGAATTACAGTGTTTGAGAAAAGGGCAAAGTAATTTATTACAAGCGCCCCGGAGGACTTCCGGGGCGGTGCTATTTGGTATACTCTAATTTGTGGCATGATAGCTCTGATGAGGCATAGTTGTCAAGTATAATTAAAGTCGTTTGATATAATCACTGGGGCCGTAGACAAATCGGAGGATATGAACAACCTGTTTTGCAGCATCAATTTTATAAAGCATCACATATTTTTTGATTATAACCTTGTGATACCCCAAT
>CAZFXB010000202.1:0-3868 GCA_964522835.1 uncultured Oscillospiraceae bacterium | reverse complement strand
GAGCAGTGTAGGTGTAGATGGTGCTGCCTTCTACGCCCTTGGCTCTCTGAATCTTGTACTGTGCCATAGTAAAAACTTCCTTTCAAAAGTATTATTACGTTGCGAAGCGTACTTCGTACCCCTATAGTTTAGCACACTGTTTTCCAAAGTGCAATAGTTTCGGCCTCGGTTCGTATGAAAAAATGTTTCTTTTGACCAGAAAGGGGTCAATTTTTTTGCATGAATCCGGGTTTTTGCCATGTATTTTCCGGTTCTATGTCCTTTTAAAAAGCCCGGCTCCTCAAATCGGGGAGCCGAGCTTTTTCAGCACTGATTCAAAATAGTCCGGCAGGGGACAGGTCACCGTTACATTTTCTCCGGTACGGGGATGCCGGAAGGTAAGCAGGCGGGCGTGGAGGCACTGGGTATTAAGCCCCAGCTCCTTACCCCGGCCGTAAACCGAGTCCCCCACAATGGGGTGGTTCTGCCAGGACAGGTGGACACGAATCTGATGGGTACGGCCCGTCTCCAGCCGAAGCCGCAGATGGGTATAGCCCTGATACCGATTGAGCACCTCGAAATGGGTTACAGCGGGGCGGCTGTTTTTCTCCGTCACCGCCATTTTCTTTCGATCCACCGGATGTCGGCCAATGGGGGCGTCGATGGTGCCGGAATCGCTGCGGATATTTCCCACCACCACGGCCTCATAGATTCGGGACAGGGAGTGATCCTTCAGCTGGTCTGCCAGCGCAGCGTGGGCAAAATCATTCTTTGCCACAATCAAAAGACCGGAGGTGTCCATATCGATCCGGTGGACAATACCGGGGCGAAGCGCCCCATTGATGCCGGAAAGGGAGTCCTTACAGTGATACATCAAGGCATTCACCAAGGTTCCGCTCCAGTGTCCCGGTGCAGGGTGCACCACCAGCCCCTTGGGCTTGTTGATGACGATCACATCATCATCCTCATAACGAATATCCAAAGGAATATCCTCCGGCTGAATGTCCACCTCCTGGGGCTCCGGCAGAGTGACCTGGATCTGATCCCCCAGGCGGGTTTTATAGTTTTTCTTTACGGCCTTGCCGTTTACCAGAACATCCCCAGATTCCATCAGCTTCTGAGCCCCGCTCCGGCTCAATTCCGGCAAATTCTCTGCCAAAAAGCTATCCAGCCGCAGATCCGGAGTCTCACAGCGAATCGTCATGTTTTTCCTCTTTCAGCCGGGCCACTGCCTTGTCGTGGAGAAATGCGTAGTAGATGCAGAAGGCGATACCGCCCACCACCACGAAAATATCCGCCACATTGAAGATGGCAAAATTCATAAACAGGGTTTCAAACATATCCACCACATAGCCATAGAGTGCCCGGTCAATCAGGTTGCCGATGGCACCGCCGATGACCAGCACCAGAGACCATTTTCCCATGGGGTGGGGGAACTTATTCGTCAGCAGCAGCCACATGGCAAAAACCACAAAGGCCACCGTCAGCACCACAAAGAACCAGCGGGCACCGGACAGCATGGAAAATGCCGCCCCCTCATTGTGGATGTGGGTCAGCCCCAGAACGTAGGGAATAAAGGGAACCTGTCCCCCAAGGGGAATATTGGTTTTCACCAGGAATTTCACAACCTGATCTAAAATCACAAGCAGAATAATTACAATGGTTGCCAGCAAGCTTTTTACCTCCCCATCAGGAAATTTTCACAGAAAACTCGTAAAACATGTCGTTATAGGAATAGGTGATGCCGTCCTCCGGCACAGGAATGCCGCAATTTGAGAACAGCGTCATAATACCGGAGCTGTCAATCAGGGCACCCATGGCCCGGGCCAGCTCCTCCCCGGTGTCAAACCGAACCGTCAGCCAGGCATCCCCCTGGCGCAATGCGCTCCGCATCAGGCTTTCGTAGCGAACGGTGTCCCACTGGGCCAGCTGGAGGCCGGATTTCCGGTAGTAATTGCAGGCGTAGGCACTGCACCGGGGCAGTGGAATGTCGCCCTCCGGGGTGTGGGTACGGAAGATCTCCTCGTCCGTCAGCATAAAATAGGTATACTCCAGAGATTCTCCGGGCTGCCCCAGGTCATCCACCGGATCGCCCCAAGTTACATCCACATGATACCATTCTCCCTCACACTGGACAATATTCCAGCCGTGGCTTTCGCCCCCTTCGCCATAGCCCAGGGCCAGAACGCAGGGAATATTCAGCCGGTGCATCAAATATTGAAAGGTGCGGGCATACCCGGCACAGGTGCCCCGGCCCCGGGTCATAACTGACAGAAAGGATTGGTCTGTCTCCTCCGTCACATAGTCCGTATGGTGAATAATATAGCGGTATACCCCCAGGATTTTTTCATAATCCCCCTGGGCAGATGCCAGCTCCGGGGAGGACAGGCAGCCGGAAACATACCGCTCCACGGCCTCCAGCTGCTCCTGGGCCTGCTGCATGGACATGGTATAGCTCAGTTCACAGCTGAGTTTTTCCCTCAAGATACTCTGTTGCGATACATAGGCCGCCTGGCCATCAAACCAGAAATACTCCGGATGATCCATTCTCAGGGCATTGAGGGCCAGCTGCACCTCATCCATGGTGGCCTCCACCTCCACCGGGGTCTCCTGGTGACAGCTGATGGCAGTATTCAGCCGATCGTAGGTTTCCTGCACCTCCGGGGAGAGCTGATTTCTGGCCCAGGTTTCTTTTCCCTGTGGCTCTTCCACCAGCGGGGTTTGAAAGGTGGGGGCCTCTGTGGCCTGGGTGAAAATCAGCTCCGGCTCCACGGTGGTCTGGGCCGTGGATGCCTCCCAGGACAGAGTGCTTTTGCCGCAGCCGGAGAGGGTCAGGGCTCCAACTGCCAGCAGAATCCATAATTTCTTTTTCATTTCTTTTGAACTTCTCCAGATTTTGTAGTCGTACAATGGTCGTGCAGACAACGAGAGACCCGCCTGGCGGGTCTCTATTGGTTTTAATTAGCGGCGGCCCTTCTTGGTGCGGTGCTCCGAATACTGGCGAATGGAAGAGATTTTGCTGTCGGAGTCTGCCATAAATGCCTTGAGCATATCGTCAAAGGTCTGGGGCTCCTTGGGTGTATTGCTGCGGGCGGTGTTTGCTCGCTGGGGCCGATCATTATTGCCCCGGTTGTAGTTGTTCCGGGGACGCTCCTGGCGGTCACCGCCGTCCTCTCTCCGGTCACCACGATTATTGAAATTACGGTCAGGCCGGCTCTGACGGGCCGGAGCCTCCGTGGTTTTCTTAATAGACAAATTGATTTTCCCTGCGGGATCAATGGCGATGATCTTCACCTTGACCTCCTGGCCCATGGTGAGATGCTCGTTGATATCGCTGACATAGGCGTGGGCAATCTCTGAGATATGTACCATACCGGTCTTATTCCCAGGCAGCGACACAAATGCACCGAACTTGGTAATGCCGGTGACTTTTCCTTCTACAATGGCTCCTACTTCGAACTCCATACTAAGGTTTTATCCTCCTTTATTTTTGGGCAGCGTGCCCATACGATACCATGTTAGCCGCCGTCAAAAAAAACCATATCCTCCCGGTAAACATAGCCCATGGCTTTCAGCCTGTCAGACGGGGCCCCGGGCTCCTCAAAATCAGCGAGGGCCTGGGTGATCTCAGTAATTTCCTGCTGAAGAAGCCGTTCGGTGGAAAGGCCGGAGCAAATGTCTCCTGCCAGACCTCCCAGCCGCCATGCGGCCCATAGGGCCAGAACTGCACTGAGGGACTTTTTTATAACCGTCTGCATCACCGGAGATCGCACCTCTCCTTCGTGTGCCCTTTCACTTCGGCGAAAATGGTATCATATCTATTGTACCCCATTTCCCCCAAGATGGAAAGAGCTTTTTTTCAAGTTTTCGCAAAAAATTCACAATTTTT
>CAZFXB010000201.1:0-3903 GCA_964522835.1 uncultured Oscillospiraceae bacterium | reverse complement strand
CAGGCTGACTGATGAGGTGTTTAACTGCCATTACTGCAACATTTTCTTGTGTCGCAACCCGGTTCACACCTCATCCGGCGGCTTCGCCGCCACCTTCTCCTCAAGGAGAAGGCTTTGGGTGCTCCCGCACCAGTGCATATCAGGGGAACTTTTTCACTTTTCACTCTTACTTCTTACTTTCCAAAAAACCACCCCCGCAGCAGAAGCTGTGGGGGTGGAAAGAATCAGATTAAGCCTTGGGAGCGACGGTCAGGGTGCCGTCAGCGTTCTTGGTAACAACGCCGTTGACGGTGCAGCCTTCGCCTACGGTCAGCTTGTTGATGATACCAGGAGCGGTAACATTCCAAACAGCACCGTCGGTCAGGGTGACCTCAACCGTGTTATCGCCGTTGAAGAAGTTCCGGTTCTCAACGTGAGCCAGGTAGTAGAACTCCTTCAGGGTGAAGTGGGTGTTCTGATTGCCCTTCTCGTCGATGTGACGGGTCTCGGTAGCGGAGATAGCACCGGTCAGGACAGCGCCCTTGCCCAGGTTTACGAACAGGGGCTTTGCGGACTGGCCGTAGTAGCCAGCGCCGTTGAACACATCGCCCTCAACCACAGCATCGGTGATGTTCAGGAAGGTGTCGGGCTTTGCGGGAGCACCCATGCCGCCGCCGGGGCCGCCAGGGCCGCCAGGACCACCGGGGCCGCCAGGACCACCGGGACCGCCAGGACCACCGGGACCACCGGGGCCGCCAGGACCACCGGGGCCACCAGGACCACCGGGGCCGCCGGGGCCACCAGGACCACCAGCCATGGGATCAAAGGTGGGAGCATCCATCTGGGAAGAGATGTGGCCGTTCTCGGAGGGCCAGCCAGCGGGCTCGTTGAACTCGGTGTTGAACATGGGGCCAGCTGCGGTCATTGCAGCGCCAACCAGATTGTCGTCGTCGTCCATCATCTGGAGCAGAACGCCGTTGCCGGACTTCAGCTTGGCATCGCCGGAAACCTCGCAGGTTACACCGCCGGCCTTCAGCAGGAACACGGCATTGTTGGCGTTCACCTCGGTGCCCTCGGTGTAGACGATCTTGCCGTCGCCGTGAGCCATAACGCCGAACTCACAGTCGATGCGGGTGTTGCGGCCCTTACCGGGAGCCTCGTAAACGGTCTCGCCGGTGACGGGGGAGACCAGCTTAATGGTGCCCTTGGAGGACTTGTAGACAGCAGTACCGCCACGGAGGACAGCACCCATGCAGCCAACCTTGATGTCAACGCCTGCGAACTCCTCGTAAGCGTTGCCGATGATGTAGGAGCCGTAGCCGGAGCCATACTTGAGGGCATAGGGGTCACGGCAGTCGGAAGCGGGCACATCCTCGCCCAGGAGGATCATGTCGGAGTCTACTACATACAGGTGCATGTTCTGGCCAGCGTCGGTGGACAGAACGCCCCACTGGTTGGCCTTGAAGCAGGAGTCAACAATGTATGCGGTACCACGGTCGCCTTCCAGGTTGATGCCACGGGCGTTGCCGCCAATGCCCAGAACCCAGGGGGGAGCAACCATGGTCTTCTGATTTGCGGAGTTCACATAGCCCTCGTACAGGGTGCCGCCGTGGATGGACACGTTGCAGTCCTTAAACAGGGTCTCGGAGCGCTCGTCGCAGAACAGAGCAGGCTTTGCAACACCACGGGAGTTGATCTTGGTGTTCTCCACGGTAATCTTGGAGTCCTTCAGAGCGGTGATAACGGAGCCATAGCCGGAGAAGTCGGAGATGTGCTTGCCGTCGGACTTGGTGTTGAAGTTCAGAACAGAGTTCTTGATGCTGTACTTGCCGCCAATGGACACAACAGCGGAAAAATCGTCAGAGGTGGAGTTGATAACAACGCCGTCCATGCCCTCTTCGGATACGGTGCCGCCCTGGATGGCACCCAGAGCAGAGTTATCCTTGTCAATGCCCTTGTCGTTGAGCATGACAGCGGCACGATAGGGCTCAACGCCACGGCCGGTGTAACTGGAGGGGCACTCAGTCATGGGGGTGGTAACAACAAACTCAGCGTTGTCGGGATATTCCTTCCCGGGAACGTAGGAAACTTCTACGCCATCCACCAGCACGGTGACCAGCTTGCCCTCAGGAGCAGTAAAGGTTTTCATGTTGGGAATCTCCTTTTCGTTGGATTGGCCTTGCGGCCGCAGAAAGCCATTTTGCTTTCTAACTTCCTATAGTATACAGCCTTTTGGCCGTCTTGGCAAGAATTTTTCGGGGGTGAATATGGGCGGTTTTTCAACCGAATGTGCCCAAAATTGACAAAAAGACCGGAGTGCAGAGCACTCCGGCAAATTGTTATGATTCAGGGGTGTCGCTGGGCTCCTCAGAAGGGGTGGCATCGGGGGTTACAGAGGTGACGGTTTCTGTGCCGTCCTTCCGCAGTGTGGTGGCAGTGAAGCCATTGAAGTACAGCGTGCCCTTTTCGCCCTGGTCAGGATCCTCCTCGTCCACAAGCTGATAGTCGGAGCTGAGGGGATAGCCCAGCTCATCGATCAGCTCGGTCAGGGTCTTGCCCACATATCCCTGCACAGCATCAATGGTGGCAGAAGAGGCGGGGGCAGGGGGTGCAATGGAGGGGGAGCTGGAGGGTGAAGCGGTGGGGGTACTGGTGCTGCCTCCGGAGGAGGGCTTTTGGGTGGGTGTGGTGGTGGGGGTCGGGGTTGCGGTAGGCTCAGGGGTATCGGTTTCGTCGTCCTGGCCGTCAATGGTGGCAGCGCCACCGGACTGGGGCGCATCCGTTTCGGCGGGGCTCAGAATATCCGGCATAACCTGGCCCATAGAGGGGGTGGCAGCCGGGTCTATGGCTTCGCCCCAGGTCTGCATTTCAATGGTCTCAGAGGATTCCTGAGAGGAGGACTCTAACTGGCCACAGCCGGCGATCATCAGTGCGGTCAGGACCGCAAGCAGGATCAGAGAAAAATGTTTATTGGTCATAAGGACCGCTCCTTTCTTTGCGTTCAATGACTGGATTATATCATAGTTTTTGACATTTGGATAGTGTAAAAATGAAAAAAGAGTTACAAAAAGACGGAAAAATTAGTAAATAAGATAAAAAAGAACGCTCTCCCGGGACAGTTTGTCTGGGAGAGCGAATAAATGTTATTTCAGGGCCTGGATGGCCTGGGTAAAGGCTTTGCCGTCCTGGGCCTTAAAGAAGGCGCTGCCTGCCACCATCACATTGGCACCGGACTCAGCGCAGATCTTTCCGGTGTCGATGTTCACACCGCCGTCTACCTCCAGCTCTGTGCCGGGGCAGCGAACATCGATGAGCTTCCGCAGGGTACGAACCTTGGGCATCATGTCCTCCATGAACTTCTGACCGCCGAAGCCGGGCTCCACGGTCATTACCAGGATCAGATCCACCAGATCCAGATAGGGTTCTAGAGTCTCTGCCGGGGTATTGGGCTTGATGGACACAGCCGCTTTTACACCCTTCTGGCGAATCTTTTTCAGGGCCTCAATGTTGTTTTCTACCGTGTCGGCCTCGGCATGGATGGTGAGAATGTCTGCACCTGCGTCGCAGAATTCCTCTACATACCGAAGGGGGCGGTCAATCATCAGATGTACATCCAGAGGCAGATCTGTGATCTTCCGGATGGCGGCCACCACGGGGATGCCGATGGTGATGTTGGGGACAAAGTGGCCGTCCATGACATCGACATGGACGTAGTCGGCTCCGCAATCCTTCAGGTAGCGGATATCCCGCTCCAGGTTTACAAAATCAGCGGAGAGAATGGAAGGGGCGAGCTTTGCCATATTTATAATTCCTCCTAAGCTTAACCCACGGTGGAGGTGGCAGGGACGATCCGAACAGCGTAGCCGGATTTCTCGAGAGCCTCCACAATGGACTGTTTATGACTGTGACCAAAGGCCTCCAGGG
>CAZFXB010000200.1:0-3926 GCA_964522835.1 uncultured Oscillospiraceae bacterium | reverse complement strand
TCCCCGTTTCGGGCAAAACGGCGGACAGCGGCGGCCCCGATTCCTCGGGTACCGCCGGTAATTACAACTGTCCTCATACTGTTTCAGGCTGCTGGGACAGCTCCATGCTTTCTGGGGGCTTAAAGCCTTCTGGCAGCTCTACCCCTTCCGGCAGCTCCATACCCTCGGGAGGCTTAAAGCCCTCGGGCATCTTGGGCATTTCGCCCTTCTCGCCCTTTTTCCCCTTCTTGCCGGGGAACCCGCCGGGACGACCGCCGCCGGGGAACCCGCCTCCCGTGAAGCCGCCGGGGAAGCCGGATTTCTGCTCCTGGGCCGGCTCCTCCTCTACGGAAGCACCGATAAACTGAGAGTTATAGAGATCATAGTAGAAGCCCTTCTGATCCAGCAGCTGCTGGTGGGTACCCTGCTCAATGATGGTACCCTGGTTCATCACCAGGATCAGATCTGCATCCCGGATGGTGGACAGACGATGGGCAATTACAAAGCTGGTTCTGCCCTCCATCAGCTTCTGCATAGCCCGCTGAATCAGCACCTCAGTACGGGTATCTACAGAGGATGTGGCCTCGTCCAGAATCAGAATGCTGGGATTGGACAGGAACGCCCGGGCAATGGTCATCAGCTGCTTCTGGCCCTGAGAGATATTGGTGGCATCGTCATTGATAACCGTGTCATAGCCCTGGGGCAGGGTCTGAACGAAGTGATCCACATAGGCCATCTTGGCAGCCGCCACAATTTCTTCCTCCGTGGCCTCCTTGCCATTCAGGGAGTTGTAGCCGTAGGCAATGTTCTCCCGGATGGTGCCGCTGAACAGCCACACGTCCTGAAGCACCATGCCAATGTGGCTCCGGAGCTCTTCTCTGGGGATAGAGCGGATATCCGTGCCGTCGATGGCAATCCGGCCGCCATTTACCTCATAGAACCGCATGAGCAGGTTTACAAGGGTGGTCTTACCGGCGCCGGTGGGGCCAACAATGGCCACCTTTTCACCGGGACGAACGGTCAGGTTCAGGTTTTCGATCAGCTTGCTGTTTTCCTTATAGCTGAAGGACACATTCTCGAAGGATACCACCTTGGGCTCCACCAGCTTGTCGATGGGATCGATGTCCTCCATGGCCTCTTCCTCATCCAGCAGTTCGAAGACACGCTCAGCAGAAGCCAGGGTGGACTGGATGGTGGAGGCAATGGATGCCGTCTGGGTAATGGGCATCATCAGCTGCTTGGAGTAGGTGATGATGGCTGTCAGATCACCCAGAGAGACCACCATGCCGAAGGGGCCGCCCCTGACGATCCAGATACCGCCCAGTACACAGATGAATACATAGTTCAGGTTGTTCAGCACCGTCATGGCGGGCTGGATCACACCGGATATAAAGGCAGCCTTGAAGGAGGACTGGAACAGGATCTCATTTTCCTTTTCAAAGTTCTCCATAGCAGCCTCCTGGCGGCCGAAGAGCTTAACCACCGTATGCCCGGTGTACATCTCCTCGATCTGGCCGTTCAGGTTACCGGTGGAGGCCCACTGGGTGGTGAAGTGATCCTTGGCCTTAGATGCGATGATTTTGGTCATCATAAAGCACAGTACCACAACCACCAGAGAGATCAGGGTCAAAAACCAGTTTCTTGCGAACATAAAGATCAGCACACTGACCAGGGTAACCACAGCGGAGATTACCTGGGTCAGGCTCATCTGCAAGGTCATGGAGATATTCTCCACATCGTTGGAGACCCGGGACAGGATCTCGCCACGGCTGTGGGAGTCAAAATACTTGATAGGCAGCTTTTTCATCTTCAGATCGATGGCCCGACGCATGTCATAGACCATGTTCTGAGACAGGCTGATGGTGATAAACTGCTGCACCAGGTTACATGCCACGGAGATGGCATACAGCAAGCCCACCACAATGGCTGCATTCCGCAGGGCTCCAAAATCAATACCGGTGCCGTAACCTTCGGTAATGATATCCACCATATCTGCCAGCTTATTGGGGGCGTAGGTGGAGGTAATGGTGTAGGCCACCGTCATAATCATGGTCAAGATAATCAGGAACATCTGAGGCTTCAGCATAAGCAGCAGCCGGGACAGGGTTCCTTTGGCATCGCTGGCCTTTTCATCAGAGGAAATAAATCGACTTCCGGGGCCGCCGGAGTGACGCTTTTGCCGCTGGAGCTCCAGCTGTCGCTTTTCCTTCTCTACATCTGCATTTGCCATGGTTACGCCACCTCCTCTGCACTCAGCTGGCTCAATACGATTTCCTTGTAAACTTCACAGGTCTCCATAAGCTCCTTGTGCTTGCCCATGCCAACCACCTTGCCTTCGTCCAGAACAATGATCCGGTCTGCACCAAGGACAGTGGTAACACGCTGGGCCACGATCAGCACAGCCGCACCCTTTGTCTCCTGACTGAGGGCCTGACGGAGCTTTGCATCGGTCTTAAAGTCCAGTGCGGAGAAGCTGTCATCAAAAATATACACATCGGGTCTCCGGATAATGGCCCGGGCAATGGCCAGTCTCTGCCGCTGACCGCCAGACACGTTGGAGCCGCCCTGGGAGATGGTGGAGTCGAGCCCTTCCTTCATCTTGGAGACGAAGTCCTTGCCCTGGGCCACCTCCAGTGCCTTCCACATTTCCTCCTCGGTGGCGTCCTCCTTGCCATATTGCAGGTTGGACTTTACCGTGCCGTCAAAGAGCAGTGCCTTCTGGGGCACAACGCCCAGGTGACTGCGAAGCTCCTCCTGGGAAACCTGACGAATATCCTTGCCGTTCATCAGAATCTGGCCCTCAGTCACATCATAGATTCTGGGGATCAGGTTCACCAGCGTAGACTTACCGGAGCCGGTGGAGCCGATGATGGCCGTAGTCTCTCCGGGATAGGTGGTAAAGCTGATGTGCTCCAGCACCGGGTTTCCAGCCTCAGGATAGGAGAAGGATACATCCCGGAATTCAAGGCTCTGGAAATTGCCCAGCGCTCCGGACTCCTCCAGGGCATCCTGTACCGTGGGCTCGTAGTTGAGCACCTCGTTGATACGGCCAATGGAGGTCATGGCTCTGGGGATCATGTTCATCATCATGGAAGATGCCATAACGCTCATCAAAATCTGCATCAGGTAGGTGACAAAGGCAGTAAGGGCACCGATTTCAAAGCTGCCGCTGTCGATCCGGATGGCCCCTAAGTAATAAACCGCCAGGGTGGCAAAGTTCATAATCAGGGTCACCGCAGGCATCATCACCGTCATAAGCCGATGGGCATGGATGGCGATACGGCGCATTTCATCGTTGGCATTGTCGTACCGCTCCTCCTCGTACTCCGTCCGGACAAAGGCCCGGATCACACGGATGCCGGAGAGCTTTTCACGAAGGATCTGGTTTAACAGATCCACCTGCTTCTGCTGCTTTTTAAACCAGGGGTGGGAACGGGTGGTGGTAAAGTACACCAGAATGGCCAGCAGGGGCACCACCACCAGCAGGATCCCGGACAGCTTCACATCCTGCTTCAGGCACATGATAATGCCGCCGATGAGCAAAATGGGGGTGGTGATGATGGTACGAAGTAGCATCTGCATCATCTGCTGAATCTGGTTTACATCGTTGGTGGTACGGGTAATAAGAGAGGGGGTGCCGAACTTATCCAGGTCTGCCTGGGAGAAGGACTGCACCTTGGTAAACAGTGCCAGCCGCATATCCCGGCCGTAGGCCAGAGATGCCTTAGTGGAGAAGTAGGTGGTTCCCAGGGTACACAGGCCCACCAGGATTGCTACCACCAGCATAATGGCACCGTAGAAGAAGATATTTCCCATATCTCCGGGAATAACGCCCTTATCGATGATTTTTGCATTCAAGTCCGGCAAAAACAGGTCGCTGAAGGACTGGGCTGCAATAAACAGCACCGTCAAAAGCACCCATTTTGTATAGGGCTTCATAAACTTTA
>CAZFXB010000199.1:0-3936 GCA_964522835.1 uncultured Oscillospiraceae bacterium | reverse complement strand
AAAATATGAAACTTACCCATCTGTTTACGCCCATTCAAATTGGCCCCATGACCCTGAAAAACAGGATCGTCATGCCCGCCATGCACCATCTTTACACAGAGGACGGCTACAACACTCCCCGTTTTTCTGAATACTATTGGAAGCGGGTGGAGGGGGGAGCCGGATTGATTATCGTCGGTTCCTGCCGCTTTGATGACTACGGAGCCAAGGCGAATTCCATGAGTCTCCGCACCGATGACACCATTCCCGGCTGGAAAGACTTCACCGATGGGGTACACCAGCGGGGCGGCAGGGTGGCCGTTCAGCTCTACCATGCAGGGCGGTATATGCCCAGGGCCGATGTGCCCTGCGGCGGCGATGCCCTGTCCCCCTCTGCCACCTACACCCCCTACACCCGGGAAACTGCCCCGGAAATGAGCCGGGAGCAGATTTTTGAGCTGATTGAAAACTACGCCCAGGGCGCAAAACGGGCCGTAAAGGCGGGCTTTGACGCTGTGGAGATCAGTGCCTCCTCCGGCTACCTTCTCTGTCAGTTCCTCTCTCCCCTTACCAACCTGCGTACCGATGAATTTGGCGGCAGCTGGGAAAATCGCTGTCGATTCCCCCTGATGGTAATTCAGTCCGTCCGGAAGGCTGTGGGGCCGGATTATCCCCTGATTCTTCGGCTGGGTGCCGAGGACTTTGTGCCCGGCTCCAACACCCTGGAGGACGCCATGGCCTTTGCCCCTCTGGCAGAACAGTCCGGTATTGATATGTTCAATGTTACCGGCGGCTGGCACGAAACAAAAATCCCCCAGCTCACCGGAGATCTGCCCCGTGGTGGCCTCACCTACCTGGGCAAGGGCATCAAATCCGTGGTAAATGTCCCCGTAATGATGTGCAACCGGATTCAGGATCCCGTTACCGCTGAGAAAACCCTGTCCCTGGGAAAAGCAGACCTTGTGGGCTTTGGCCGTCCCCTTGTCACAGACCCGGAGCTACCCAACAAGGCCCGAGCAGGCAGAATCTCCGAAATTCGCCCCTGTATGGCATGTAATCAGGGCTGCCTTGCAAACACCTTCTTTGATCGGCCCATTACCTGCCTGATGAATGGCATCTGCGGTCGAGAGCTGGAGTTTTCCACAGAAAAAAGCCAGAACCCCAAGAAGGTTCTGGTCATTGGCGGCGGCCCCGGCGGCTGCGAAGCAGCCTACCGTGCTGGACAAAAGGGCCATCAGGTCACCCTGATGGAAGAAGCCTCTACGCTGGGAGGCCAGCTCCGCCAGGTCGTTAATATCCCCGCCCGGCAGGAGTTCCGGGAGCTGATTTCGTTCTATGAGAAGAATCTTCCCCGGCTGGGGGTACAGGTTCTGCTGAACCGCAGGGGCACCGTGGCTGACGCAGCAGGCTATGATAAGGTGATCGTGGCCACCGGCGGCGTTCCCAATGTGACAGAGCTCCCCACCAAAGAGGGTGCTGTTCCCGTATACACCTCCCGCCAGGTGCTCTCCGGAGAAGTCATGTCGGGGAAAAATGTGGTGGTCATCGGCGGCAGCTATATTGGATGCTTCACTGCCCAATACCTTGCCCGGCAGGGTGCCATGGATGAACACGAGCTTTTCTTCGCCATGACCAACAACGCTGACACCATGGAGCATATTTTAGAGCGGCTAAATCACTCCGACCGGAATGTGGTGCTGCTGGAAAAGGGCAAAAAAATCGGGTTTGGTTTTGAGTCCGGCACCAGCTGGCCTGTACTGGGCGACCTGAACCGGCTCCATGTTCCTTTCAAGAAAAACACCACCGTCACCGCCATCACCGCCTCCGGTGTGGACGCTGTAGAGGAGAAAAAGGACGGCACCACCCAGTGTCTCCACTTTGACGCAGACTGCGTGGTGGTGGCCTCCGGCGTTCACAGCCACAGTGATCTGCTGGATGCGCTGCTTGCCGCAGACATAGATGCCCAGGCCATCGGCAACGCCCATCATCTGGGCAAGGCCATTGATGCCATCCGTATGGGTGCAGAAGCGGGGTTGACCATTTAAGCGAGCCAAGAAACCCATATTACCGCAAAAAACCGGGCTTTCGCCCGGTTTTTTGTTTATCATAGGAGTACCTGAACCTTCCCTCGGGGGAAGGGGGACCGCCGCCTATGGCGGTGGTGGATGAGGGAAGGACATCGTACATATTCGCCGAAACCCGCAGAAACATGCTTTCCCTTTCTGCCCCCCTCTCAGTCAGCTTACGCTGACAGCTCTCCCCAACGGGGCGAGCCCTGGCCGGTGCTGATATGACGGTTTGTACGCATTCGCCGGGAACTTTCTGTGATTTTATCCATCCCTGCCGTGCTACATCAGCGGTGCCAACAGCCGCAGCACCGACCGAAGCACCCGTACAGACAGGCTGGTGGCTCTGCATTCCTCCAGGGAAATGCGCTGGGAAATCTCGAATGTGTGGGCAAAATCCCGATAAATATCGGAAATACAGTCTGCATCATACAGAAATATGCCATTTTCAAAGTGGAGATACAGGCTCCGGTAGTCCAAATTGATGGTACCCACCGTGGCAAACTCCCCATCTACAGCAAACACCTTGGAGTGGATAAAACCCGGGGTGTATTCGTAGACCTTAACCCCGCACTTTACCAGCTGCTCATAGTGGGCCCGGGTCAGGGTGTGTACATACCACTTGTCCGGAATGTGGGGGGTGATGATCCGTACATCCAGCCCGGTTTTTGCTGCATTGCACAGGGCTTCCATCATGGTATAGTCGATGACCAGATAGGGAGTCATAATATAAATGGATCGCTTGGCTCGGTTAATCAGGTTCAAATAGACCGTACTGCCTACCGCCTCGTCATCCATAGGATTGTCTGTGTAGGGCTGAACGAAGCCCTTACCCTCGATTCTGGGCTCGGGAGGAATGTACTCTGTAATGGAGTCTCTGCCCCCGGTCACATAGTCCCACAGGGACAGGAACATAACCGTCATACTCCAGACGGCCTCCCCCTGGAGCATAATGCCGTTGTCCTTCCAGTGACCAAACCGCTCCCGCTCATTGATGTATTCATCTGCCAGGTTGATACCCCCGGTGAAGCCCACTTTGCCGTCGATAATCATAAACTTCCGGTGATCCCGGTTGTTGAGCCGGGCGGACATAACCGGCACAAAGGGGGAAAACGCACAGCAGCGAATCCCATAGGACTTCAGTTCCTTCTTAAAATTATAGGGCAGGGTGGTAATACAGCCAAAATCATCGTACATCACACGAACATCCAGCCCCTGCTGTGCCTTTTCCTTGAGGATCTCCAGAATTCCATCCCACATTTTCCCCGGGCCAATGATAAAATACTCCAAAAAGATATATTTTTCCGCCTTTCGGAGCTCATTAAGCATCACCGGGTACACATCATCCCCCAGGGAAAAATATCGGGTGGTTGTATGCTCGTAGACCGGGCATCCCGCCACTGTCTGGATATACCGGGACTGGATGGCCGCCGAGTCAGAGGCTGCCTCCAGCTCGTTGTAGATTTCCGGGTTCTGAGGCAAGTGCCGCCGCAGATTGGCCTCCACCGAATTCATTTTCTTTCGCTGGCGGGAGGACAGTCGGTTGCCGCCCAGCATCAGGTAGAACAGGCCGCCAAAGACCGGCACCGTCAGAATGGGAATGACCCATGCAATTTTGTAGGCCGGGTTTGTATTCTTACTGATGATATACAGGGTTGCCGCCGTACTGAGCAGCAGCAGGCCCACGTAGATCCACTCGTTTACATCCTTAAACTTCCAGACCATCAGAGCAAAGAACAGGATCTGGCACAGGATACTGATACACACCATGGTGACCCGCTGGAACAGCAGCTTCAGCAGATTGGGCAGGATCTTCAGCTTGGTTTTATTCATATTGCCTCCTTCAGGCTATTATACAGGGAACAAATCAGGAAAAAGGCCGCTCCTATAC
>CAZFXB010000198.1:0-3939 GCA_964522835.1 uncultured Oscillospiraceae bacterium | reverse complement strand
CTGGATTTCACTGTGCCGGACTTTAGATCAAGGGCCTCTCCGATTTCCGCATAGCTCATATCCTCCACCGCCCGGAGGGACAGGATCAGCCGATCCTGCTCCGGCAAGCTTCGGAATGCCTGACGCACCAACTCCTGATCCGTGGATTTTTCCAGCATTACCGCCGGGTCGAACTGGCTGTCCGCAATGTCCCGTTCATAGGTCACAGCCTCATCGTCCAGAGAGGTAAGGGACAAATTCTTTTTCTTTTTTTGCTTTCTAAGAAAATCTATGCAGGTGTTGGAGGCAATGCGGCACAGCCATGTAACAAACTTGCTCTCAAATTGAAACAGGGAAATGGCATGCCACGCCTTAATGAATGTCTCCTGTGAAAGATCAAAGGCTTCTTCCCTGTCTCCGGTGATACGGTAACACAGGTTATACACTGTCTTTTCATACTGTTTCACCAGCGCTTCAAAGGCAGCTTCATCCCCTTTTCCCGCACGAAGAATCCGTTCTTTTTCGTCCATGTTTCACCTCAGGTCACGCTTGACCCACTTTGCCACCCGATATACATCTTCCATGGTGGATATTTTAGAGATTTCATTTTTATAATAGGCAGCGTGGGGCACACCGTGAAGATACCAGCACAGATGCTTCCGGGCCTCCAGACAGGCTATATGCTCCCCCTTATCGGCATAGCTCAGTTCGATTTGCCGTACCGCCAAATCAAACCGCTCCGCCAGAGGGGGGCGCTCCGGGATAGTGTCCCCATTCAAAGCCGCCCGACACATGGAAAACAGATAGGGATCTCCAAAGGCAGCACGTCCGATCATAACATGGTCGGCTCCTGTGTATTTTAGAATTCTCAGAGCTGCTTCCGGACTGTCCACATCACCGTTGGCCCCCACCGGGATCTTCACGGCCTGCTTTACCTCCCGGATGGCATCCCAATCTGCCCGTCCGGTGTACATCTGAACCTTGGTTCGCCCGTGAACTGCCACACCGGACGCACCGGCACGCTCTGCCCGCAGGGCCATGTCCACGCAGTTTACAGAGCTCTTGTCCCAGCCCTTCCGCATTTTCACCGTTACCGGCACGGTAGTAGCTGCCACCACCGCCCGGACGATCTCCTCTGCCAGCTCCGGGGTACGCATCAGACCAGAACCGTCCCCCGTATTGGCCACCTTGGGCATGGGACAGCCCATATTGATATCAATAAAATCGCAGCCGGAAATATCCTGGGCCATTTTTGCAGCCCGGGCCATAAAATCCGGATCATTTCCAAAAATCTGCGCACCGCAGATCCCTGTGGGGGTCTTTTTCAGCAGGGTTTTGGATTTTTCATCCCCATAGCACAGCGCCCGGGATGAGACCATTTCCGTCACCGTCACATCTGCGCCATGTTCGGCCGCCACAGTTCGATATGCAAGATCCGTAACCCCAGCCATGGGGCCCAGGATCAGTTTTGTTTTGTTCATGGGTTTTCGCCCCTTTCGGCCACTATCTTACCATAGTTTCAGAGAAAATACCACAGAAAATTCCCCGCCTTTCGGCGGGGAATCCGTTTTCTGATTATTCCTGACCGGAAATATCCACGTAGAGGGTACCGATGGTGGGTCCGGGCTCCTCCTGGGGCTCCACGACTTCCTCCTCCGGAGCAGCGGGCGCTTCCTCCGTCTGGGGTGCTTCCTCTGCCTGGGGCTCCTGAACGCAGACCACCACAGTCTCGGTCTCGCCGAAGTCCACATAGATGGAGGTATCTTCGGTCTCTTCCACCACTTCAGCAGCCTCCTGGCTCTGGACACCAGACTTCACCAGCTCGACCTGTGCAGACAGATCTTCGATGGCGGCCTTTGCATCAGAAACCCGCTGAATCCAGGGGAGATACTCCTCCAGCTCAGGCTCTGCCTTGGTCTCATAGTCCCGGTAGTACAGCCGACCCAGCTCGGTGTAGGCTTTCTTCATCTTATCTTCTTCCTGGGCCATGTTCAGCTTCAGTTTGCCGATGGCAGCCGCAGTTTTTGTCTGCTTTACCGCCGTATTGGCCGCATTGGTGGCAGCCACAGAAGCAGAGGCTGCGGTCATTTTCAGCTTATCAAGAAAGGACATACCTTTCATCTCCTTCATTTGCCCTGGGGCAAGGTTTTGTTTTAACGATTGTAGCCCTTTTTGCCCCATTTGTCAATACGGGGATCTTAGAACAGACCGGTAATGACACCGTTTTCGTCCACGTCGATCTTCTCTGCGGCTGGAACCTTGGGCAGACCGGGCATAGTCATAATATCTCCAGTCTGCACCACAATAAACCCTGCGCCAGCGGAAACCCGCACCTTGGACACGGTGATGGTAAAGCCCTGGGGCCGGCCCAGCTTAGTCTGGTCATCAGACAGAGAGTACTGGGTCTTTGCCATGCAGACAGGAAGATTTCCGTAGCCCATCTCCTCGATCTTACGGATGGCATCATTTGCAGCCTTAGTATAGCTGACGCCGTTTCCACCATAGATTTTGTTCACAATGGCGTTGATCTTCTCCTTCACAGGAAGCTCCAGATCATAGGCAAACTTAAAGTCATGGTTTTCGTCGCAAAGCCGCAGAACCTCCTGAGCCAGCTCCTCGCCGCCCTCAGAGCCCTTGCCCCAGACCTCGCTCAGGGCCACGTTGACACCGTACTTGCCGCAGGCATCCCGAATCATCTGGATCTCAGCATCCGTATCCTGAACAAACCGGTTGATGGCCACCACCGCAGGCAGACCAAATACATTTGTGATGTTCTCCACGTGCTTGAGCAGGTTGGGCAGGCCCTTCTCCAGTGCTTCCAGATTTTCGGCAGAAAGCTCCGCCTTGGGCACACCGCCGTTGTATTTGAGGGCCTTCACCGTGGCCACGATCACCACTGCGGAGGGCTCCATACCAGCGTAACGGCACTTAATATCCAGGAACTTCTCAGCACCCAGGTCAGCGCCAAATCCAGCCTCGGTGACCACATAATCGCTGAGCTTCAATGCAGTATCCGTAGCAGAGACGGAGTTACAGCCATGGGCAATGTTTGCGAAGGGTCCACCGTGGACGATAGCAGGGTTATGCTCCAGCGTCTGCACCAGGTTGGGCTTAATGGCATCCTTCAAGAGGGCAGTCATGGCTCCCTCTGCCTTCAGATCGTGGGCCGTAATGGGCTCACCCTTCCGGTTGTAGCCAATGACAATACGGGCAATCCGGTTCTTCAGATCCATCAGATCGCTGGCCAGGCAGAGCACAGCCATGATCTCGGATGCCACGGTAATATCAAATCCATCCTCACGGGGTACGCCCTGCATTCTGCCCCCAATGCCACAGATAATATTCCGAAGCTGCCGGTCGTTCATATCCACACAGCGCTTCCAGGTGATGTTCTTCACGTCAATATCCAAAAGATTTCCCTGCTGAATGTGATTGTCGATCATGGCGGCCAGCAGATTATTGGCAGCACCGATGGCATGGAAGTCACCGGTAAAGTGCAGGTTAATATCCTCCATGGGCACCACCTGGGCATATCCACCGCCGGCAGCGCCCCCCTTTACACCAAAGACAGGGCCAAGAGATGGCTCACGGAGACACAGCATGGTGTTCTTCCCCAGCTTACACAGGGCATCCGCAAGACCCACGCTGGTGGTAGTCTTACCCTCTCCTGCGGGGGTGGGGTTAATGGCTGTCACCAGAATCAGCTTGCCCTTTCTGGGGGCATTTTTCAGACTGGTAATGTCCAGCTTTGCCTTGTATTTTCCATAGTGCTCCAGCAGCTCTTCGTCAATACCGGCCTTGGCAGCAACGGAAGAAATGGGAAGCATTTTTGTGGACTGTGCAATTTCAATGTCAGTTTTCATGTTCAACACTCCTAATCGTATATTCCCGGAAATGTAAGATGGGCATGAAAAAAGCCCACCTATCCGGACATTCGCCCAGACGGTCGGCATACCAGGG
>CAZFXB010000197.1:0-4045 GCA_964522835.1 uncultured Oscillospiraceae bacterium | reverse complement strand
GTCCAACGAGATTATCACCCTGGTAAAGGATACATCCCTGGCCCGGATCATTGCCCTCCAGGAGATCATTTGGGCAGGCCAGGCCTTCCTGAAGGGATCTCAGGGTATCTCCGGTGCCATTTGGCCCCTGTTCTTTACGGCAATCTACTATCTCATCTGCAACGGCATTCTCACCCTGCTCTTTGGCTGGATCGAGAAAAAGCTGAGCTACTTCAAGTAAGGAGGGAACCATCATGCCAATTTTAGAGGTGCAGAATATTCAAAAATCCTTCGGCAAGGTGGAGGTTTTGAAGGACATCAGCTTTTCTCTGGAGAAGGGTCAGGTAGTGAGCATTATCGGTTCCTCCGGCAGCGGCAAAACAACACTGCTCCGGTGTCTGAACTTTCTGGAAACACCGGAAAAGGGAACCATTAGAATCGGCGGAAACGTGATTTTTGACGGTGACGACCACAGTACAAAGACAGATGCGGAAATACGGAAAAAGCGGCTTCATTTCGGCTTGGTGTTCCAGTCCTTTAATCTGTTTCCGCAATACACAGCCAAGGAAAATGTGATGTTGGCCCGGGAATTGCTGGCCAAGGAGCAGAAAGATTATAAGCAGCGCAAAAAAGAGATCCACAAGGAAATTGAGGCCCAGGCAGAGCAGCTTCTTATTCAGATGGGGCTGAAGGATCGGATGAATAACTATCCCCATCAGCTCTCCGGCGGCCAGTGTCAGCGGGTGGCCATTGCCCGGGCCATGGCGCTGGAGCCGGATATCCTCTGCTTTGACGAGCCCACCTCGGCTCTGGATCCGGAGCTCACCGGTGAGGTGTTGAAGGTCATTCGCCAGCTGGCAGATAAAAAAATGACCATGATTATTGTGACTCATGAAATCGAATTTGCACGGAACGTGTCCGACCAGGTGATCTTTATGGCCGATGGCCGGATCCTGGAGCAGGGCACCCCGGAGCAGGTCATCGACAACCCTAAGCAGGAGCGCACCCAGGCATTTTTGAGCAAGGTACAGAGATAAAGAGAGGCTGAGCATCCCGGTTGGGGTGCTCAGCCTTTTATGATTCTGTTTATTCAGTGTCATTGGCGGCTTTTTTCTTTTTTACGATCACAGCACCTGCGATTACCAGTATTACCAGCACCACAGGCATAATGCCGCTGTTTAAGATGCTGCCAAAGGCCAGCTTTACAGGGAAGACCTTCTCCAGGCTTTCCACCACAATGACCATGGGAATGCCGGTTTTTTCCCGGAATTCCTCCAATGCGTTGTCTACCGTTTCGGCACTGAGATCAAGGTCTGTGTAATTGACCAGATAGGCATCTCCGCTGGAAAGGGGCGTGCCGCTGGAAATGGGAGATACCTGCGTTGTCATCTCCTGCACCACGGCGGCCAGATCGGAGTCCAGAGAATAGGCGTAGTAGGTGCCGTTTACGTATCGATTCATGGCATCGCCCAACTCTGTGTACCCACCGAACATCTCCCGGATCTCCGGGTCGATATCGTCGCCCACCCAGGCCAGTGCGAAGTAGTCATCGGCCTCGTCATTGGTGAGGATGGCCAGCAGAATATTACCCTCATATCGGTCGGCAGAGCCAAAAGCCTTGCGGTATTCCCGGTCGGCAAAATCCTGGAAATCCTCTTCGCTGTAGGTGTAGCTCTTGCTGCCGCTGGTGATGGCGGCCTCATGACCCTCTACGGTGACGTTGCCGGTTACCGCAGAAAAAAGAAACAGGAGCAAAAAGATAATCAGAATGGGGATGACCAGAATGGAACTGCATCCGCCGCCGTGCCGCCGGGGTCTGGGGCCAAACCCAAAGCCACCGGGGTTGTGTCTGGGGGGGCGGGGATTAAATCCAAAGCCGCCGCCGGGCATACCGCCGGGACGATAACCGCCGCCAGAGTGTCCTCCGGGACTGCCTCCACGAAAACCGCCGGAGCTGCCGCTGCCGCCTCTGAATCCTCCACCGTTGGAGCCGCCGCCTGGACCGGGCATAAAAATTCCTCCTTTAAAAGCGTGAAAAACTATAATGCTTCTGTTTTGAAGGTAGTATAACCTTCGTAGTAGTAACTATGATCGATTCCCTTCATATAAATTTCACGGCTGTGAATATGGTCGGTCAGGGCAGCACGGAGAATGTGCTTGATTTCGATATCACGGACGGGGCCACGTTCCATAGCCAGCAGATAATCCTCTTTGTCCACCAGGCTCCAGTCCACCACTTTGTGAAGCTGGGTTTTCAGCATCAGATCCAGCCAAATGCGGGTACTCCGACCATTGCCCTCTCGAAAGGGGTGGGCAATGTTCATTTCTACATATTTTTCCACAATTTCGTCAAAGGTGGATTGGGGCATACGTTCAATGCTGTGGAGTGCAGCCTCCAGATACATCAGTGGGGCAAAACGGAAATTACCCTTTGCCAGATTCACGGTTCTGATGGAACCGGCAAAGTCATAGATATCCTCAAAAAGGCATTTGTGGATTGTCTGGAGGGCAGCGAAGGTGCCTGGCTCCAGTTAATCTAAGGCGCCGCTTTCAAAAAGTGCAAGGGCCTTTTTCTTGCTGATCCGTTCTTCTTCACGTGCCAGTTCCGGGGAACTGGTCAGTCCCAATTTGTTCTCAAGTGCCATAGTGCATCTCCAAATTCATAGTACTTTCCTATTATATTTTTCTTTTACCCTATTGTCAAGGAAAGTCTTGGGAGATATGGCCACATCCTTTTGACATGGGGGAAGAACCCTGCTATAATACTCAAAAAAGTACCATGGAGGAACGTATATGAAACGATTTTTAACACTGCTTGCGGGAGCGGTCATGCTTCTGAGGCTTGCAGGCTGCGGTGGCAAGGACTACAGCGCCGGGCTCCACCATGTGGAGATTGATGTGGAGAACTACGGCACCATTGCGGTAGAACTGGATGCAGATACGGCCCCTATTTCCGTAGAGAACTTCTGTACCCTGGCAGAGGATGGGTTCTATGATGGGCTTACCTTTCACCGGATCATCTCCGGCTTTATGATCCAGGGCGGCGACCCCAATGGGGACGGCACCGGCGGCTCGGACAAGACCATCAAGGGTGAGTTTTCTGACAATGGCGTGGAAAATGATATTTCCCATGTCCGGGGAACCATCTCCATGGCCCGTTCTTCGGAGAATGACTCTGCCAGTTCCCAGTTCTTTATTGTCCATGAGGACAGCACCTTTTTGGACGGCCAGTATGCAGGGTTTGGCCATGTGACCGATGGAATGGATGTGGTGGATGCCATCTGCCAGGATACCCAGGTGGAGGACGGCAATGGTACCGTGGCCTGGTGGAATCAGCCCAAGATCACGGAAATCCGGGTGATAGATTAAAAAATATCGGCGAATCTCTTGATTCGCCGATATTTTTATGCCCGGAAGAAGATTTTTCCTGTGGTTTCGTCCATGGCATCCACGATGGCCAGAGACTGGAGGGGAAGCCCCTGACTGCGGAACCGGTCTCCGGCTCCCTGGAAGCCCTTCTCCACAGCAATGCCAATGCCGGCAAGCTGGGCACCGGCCTGCTTCAAAATATCCATAAGGCCCTCCAGCGCCTTGCCGTTGGCAAGGAAGTCGTCGATGATAAGCACCTTGTCATCAGGGCCAAGATACCGCCGGTCCACCTGAATGGTGTTGATGGTTTTGTGGGTAAAGGACTCTACGGTGGTGGTGTAAAGATCCTTGCCCAGATTCAGGGACTTTGATTTTTTTGCGAAGACGACAGGACAGTTGCCGAAGCTGAGGGCGGCAATACAGGCAATGCCGATGCCGGAGGCTTCGATGGTAAGAATTTTGTTGATGCCTTTTCCGGCGAACAGTCTGGCCCATTCCTGTCCCATGGCCATAAGCATGGGGATGTCCATCTGGTGATTTAAAAAGTTGCTGACTTTCAAAATATTGCCGGGATATACTTCCCCGTCCTGCTGAATACGCTGTTCAAGAAGTTCCATTTTGATTCCGTCCTCTCTGAAAGCTCATAAGCACCGATATCGGTGCTTATGGCATGGTTTACAGTTTAAAATCGTTTTCC
>CAZFXB010000196.1:0-4062 GCA_964522835.1 uncultured Oscillospiraceae bacterium | reverse complement strand
CAGTATATCGGACTGGTGGACATTCCGGTGGAGCGGATCGTAGGTACAAAAAGTGCCGGCAGAACCACGGCTTTTTCTGCCAGCTTTTATCCTCTGGCGGACTCGGAATCCGAGTTTGGCAGAAAGTGGATCGCCCTGTGTGAGATTCACATGGGGGAAGAGGGAATCCGGGATCCCATCATGTGTTATGAGTATTTAGGAAACTTCTATGTGCTGGAAGGAAACAAACGACTGAGCGTATTGCGCTACTTCGGCGCTGCCCGGATCCCTGGCATTGTCTACCGGATCCTGCCCCAGGGGGAAGAAACAGAGCAGGTGAAGGCCTACCGGGAATTTTTGGAATTCTACAAATATTCCAAAGTATATGATGTGCAATTCTCCTGGCCGGGCAGCTATGAGAAGCTGCTGACAAAAATGGGAGTCCCGGCAGATCAGGAGTGGTCTGAGAATGTGCGCCGCCGATTCCGGGCCTATTTCCACTATTTCCGGGAGGCCTTTACGGCCATGGGGGGAGAACAGCTTCACGTCAAACCGGAAGAGGCCATGCTCCTGTGGTTGCAAGTTCACGAATATCGGGATCTGGGTGCCATGAGCGGCACGGAGCTGAAAAAGTCCTTGTCCGAAATATGGAACAACGTGGTCGCCATGGATACCCCAGAACCCATGGTGCGGACGGAAGCTCCTGCCACCGAAGCCAAGCTGAACCTTTTTGAAAAAATGGTGCTGCCCCACCATGTCAATGTGGCGTTCATCCACCAGCGGGATGATGCCACCAGTCCCTGGACAAATGCCCATGACCTGGGCCGGCAATATCTGGAAAAGGCACTGGGGGATGCTGTGACGGTGCGCAGCTATTTCCGGGCAGACACCGATGTTCAGGCGGAAGCTCTGATGGAGCAGGCAGTGGCGGATGGGGCAGATGTAATCTTTGCAACAACGCCTCAACTGATTGGTCCCTGCCTGAAGGTCTCTGTGCGCCACCCCAAGGTTCGTTTCCTGAACTGTTCTGTTCATATGCCCTATTCCACGGTACATACCTATTACAGCCGGATTTATGAGGCGAAATTCATCACCGGTGCCATTGCCGGTGCCATTGCGGATAACAATCACATCGGTTATGTGGGTTCTTATCCCATTTACGGCGTGCCTGCCGCCATCAATGCCTTCGCTTTGGGGGCGAAAATGACAAATCCCCGTGCCAAAATCGAGCTGAAATGGTCTTGCCTGCCGGGAGATCCGGTGCGGGAATTTCTGGATGCGGGGGTGCAGGTCATTTCCAACCGGGATAATCCGGTGGAGGATTCCCTGTATCCCGATTATGGCACCTATCAGGTGCAGGAAGACGGCAGCTTTCTGCCGCTGGGGTCTCCGGTGTGGATCTGGGGCAAATTCTATGAAAATGTGATCCGCTCCATTTTGATGGGCACCTGGGATATCCAGGGCAAGGGCCTGGCGGTCAATGACTGGTGGGGACTGGACAGCGGTGTCATTGACATCACTTTGTCTGAAAAATTGCCGGAAGGCGTCCGGGCTTTGGCTATGCTCCTGCGGGAAAGCCTGCAAAACGGTACGCTGGATCCCTTCCGACGGGAGATCTACAGCCAGGACGGTACCCTCCGCAACGACGGCAGCGCCGGATTTGATGTGGATGCCCTGCTGCAAATGGACTGGCTCTGCGACAACGTCATCGGCCAGATCCCGGAAGAAGACCAGCTTCTGCCGATCTCCCTGCCTACCGTAAAACTTCTGGGCATCCGCAGAACCGATGTCCTTCCTGAATAACAAACACCCCGGACAAAGAAAACTGTCCGGGGTGTATTTTTCTATGCAAAAGTATAGCAAAATATAAAATGATGCGCAAAAACTTCATGCACCAGCATTTGCACATTTTCGTGATGCGCCTCAGTGTACGAAGTTTTGTGCAGAAACGCAACATTACCATTTCCAGCAACGATAGAGACTTTGGGTGATCTTTTTGGAGGCTTCCTGAAGGGCGGGCAGATAGGACAGCAGCTGCTGGGTATCCTGAATGCCGATGAAGCCGGTGAAGGATAGGGAAGCAATGACCGTGCCTTCGGAATCCCGGACGGGAACGGCGATGCAGCTGCCGTTTTCGGCGGACTCCCGGTCGTCAAAGGCGTAGCCGTTGGTGGCTGTTTCCCGCAGGGCTTTCCAGAACAGCTCCGGGTCGGTGATGGTGTGGCTGGTAATGGGCACCATTTCGCAGGAGCGCATGATTTGCTCCACCATATTGACAGGAAGCTCTGATAGCAGAATTTTTCCGCCGGCGCAGGCATAGAAGGGCAGGTTAGAATACAGAGGAGATATATATTCCACCAGCTTTCCTGTCCGGGACTGTTGCAGAATCGTGCAGTGAATGCCCTCACGAACCATCAGATTCATGGCATGGCCGACTTTGGCCGTGTACTCCGCCATGACAAAGTGAGCCACATCCTGCAGTGCTATGTAAAGATTGTTCTTTTCGGTGACGAAGCCTACCTTCTGTCCTGGTATGTAGCGGTCGTCGCTGAGTTGGAATACCCATCCCGTGACTTCCAGCGTTTTCAAAATGCGAAAGGCCGTGGAAGGGCTGAGGTCGCAACGTTTTGCAATCTCGTTTACACCCAGACGCTCCTTGCTGGTACGCAGAAGATCCAAAACCGTCAGCGCACGCTCCACCATCTTGATAATCTCAACTTGCTCGTTTTGCCCTGTCATAGGTGACCCTCCGATCCTAGTTCCGGGTATGAGACATCGCTTCCTGCCAGCCGGGGTGACTCTTTCTCTGCACAAAAAGAGGAAATCCGGTGCCGCAAATGACAAAAGTCAATAGTATTATATACTTAGTATAGAAGAATAAGTTTGACTTGTCAATAGATGGCTTCAAAAGTAAAGAAAATTTAGTCAAGTTGAACAAATTTGGAACAGCCATTCTAATAACCAGCCAAGTTATTTCGGTTTTATCTCGTTAATGCACGATCAAATTGTTTTAAAATTGTGCTTTTTTCACAAATTTGAGAAGAAACACAAAAAGAGTATTGACTTCTGTGTGAAAAGATGGTAAAACATTTATGGAATGAGTATTCCAAAAAACTTCACCACAAAAAATGTGAAATAAAAAGGAGTTCATTATCATGGCAAGACAGAAGCTCACCGGTATCTACATTCCCGTAGTCACCCCCTTCAACGAAGACGAGTCCATCAACTTCGCAGCGATCGACGAGATCTCCAAGTTCCTGGCCGAGAACGGCGTTGACGGTATCATCCCCTCCGGTTCCACTGGCGAAATGATCGCTATGACCAAGGAAGAGCAGATTGCTGTCAACAAGGCTTACATCACTGCCGGCCACAAGTACGGCATCAAGGTCGTGGCCTCCACCGGCGCATACCGCACCGGCGATGTCATCGAAATGAGCAAGGCCGCTGAGGCTGACGGCGCTGACGGTGTCATGGTCGTCACTCCCTGGTACATGGGCCCCAACAAGGAAGAGCTGTACCACCACTACAAGGCCATCCACGATTCCATCGACATCTCCCTGATGATGTACCACAACCCGTACTACTCCACCGTGCTGCTGGACGACCGTTTCATCGCCAAGATGTACAACGAAGGCTGCATCGATGCCATCAAGGAGCGTCAGGCTGATGTGTTCCGTCAGCAGAACCTGCGCCGCCTGACCGATGACAACTTTGCTATCTTCTACGGCTACGATGTCTGCCCCGTTGAGACCCAGGCTACCTGGTCCGATGGTTGGGTCGTTGGCACCGGCAACCTGTTCCCCAAGGAAAACAGCACCATCTACAAGCTGGCCAAGAAGGTTCAGGCCGGTGAGGCTACCGTGGCCGAGGCCAAGAAGGCTCAGGAAGAGCTGATGTGGCCCTACCTGCCCCTGTTCACCGAGGCTGACTCCAACGGCGACGTTCTGTGGCTGCAGATGATCAAGATCGGTCTGAAGATGCGCGGTGTCAACGCCGGTTACTGCCGCAAGCCCGTCATCAACGGCCTGCCCCAGGAAGACATGGATCGCCTGACCGCTGCTCTGAAGCATTATAACTACATCT
>CAZFXB010000195.1:0-4101 GCA_964522835.1 uncultured Oscillospiraceae bacterium | reverse complement strand
AGACCATGGAGACTGGGTTTATGAACACCGTCGGGAAGGCTATGGCCTATGTAAATGAAATCAATTCTCCTTATCTGGGGGTTTATCCCGACTTGGGGAATATCACCAATGCGGCAGGCGGCTATGGCCTCTCCGTGTTGGAGGATATGCGATCCGGCAGCGGCCATTTGGTGGCTATGCATCTGAAGGAGACCCTTCCGGGAGTGTTTCGTGAGGTTCCCTTCGGCACCGGTCATGTGGATTTTGAAGAGGGAATCGCAGAGGCGTGGAGGCTGGGTGTACGCCGCTATGTTGTTGAAATGTGGTACACCGGCAGCGATTCATGGAACGAGGATATTGGAGCGGCATACAGAAAAATGTCGGCCATTTTGGAGCGACAGGGGACGGAAGAAAAATGAAAGTGACCAAAAAAATACTGGGGCATCTGGAAAAGGCCTATGCGTTAGCGCCCATTACCTATCAAGGCGCACCCCATTTTCTTGTTGCGTCCGAGCTTGCCAGACCCTGCCTGCTTTTTGACCAGTGGGGCAATCAAAAGGATGTGGTCTGGGAAAAGCCGGGGGGCGTTATGAGTATGGTCTATGTACCGGGAACGGAGGGCCAGTTCTTGACTACCCACAGGTTCTACTCCTTTAATGATGCTGCCGAAGCGGTTATTTCGATTGTAACGCCTGTGGAACCCGGAACCTGGGAGATACGAACATTGGTGGAGATGCCCTTTGTACACCGCATTGATATTGTGGAGCGGAGCGGTGTGCGGTATTTGGTTGCCTGCCAATTAAAATCCGGACACGAATATGAAAACGACTGGCGATTTCCCGGCAAGGTCTTTGCTGGGGTTCTGCCAAAAGATTTAAGTGGATTTCATGCGGAGAATCAACTGGAGCTGACCCTGTTAAAGGACAACATGCCCCGAAATCACGGCTACTACCGTGTGATGGAAGGAGAAAGTCCGGCCTGTATCATTTCCGCAGAAAACGGTATCTTTCGATTTACCCCACCTGCGCAGGCGGGAGGGGACTGGAAGATAGAGACATTGACTGAGGACGCCTCCAGTGATGCGGTGCTGATGGACTTTGCCACCGATGGTGTATGGATAGAGAACCTTTTTACCACACCGGATCCCCTACCGGAGGATTCCCACGGCGAAAATCTGCCCAGCCTGGCGACCACAAGCCACTGGCAATACACACGGGACTGCAAGCCCGGACAGGTTCCTGATTTTCTGTAGGCCCCAACGGTAAGGCTTATGAAATAGACGAAAACGTGGCGATAACCTCCAAGCCCAATGGAGTGTTATCGCCACGTTTTGATGTTATGGTTGAGTGTGCACAGGCTTGGGCACAAGGCCAAAGTGTTCCAGTGCTTTTGCAAGGCCGTCCTCCCGGAGCGGCGCAGTAACATAGGAAACGGTGCGCTTCACTGCATCGGGTGCATCCCCCATTGCAATGCTATGAGGAACACACTGAAACATGGGGATGTCGTTTGCGCTGTCCCCGATTGCGTAGCATTGATCCGGTGATGCCTCCAGCCGTTCCATAAGGAATTGGATACCGGTCTGTTTGGAATATCCCTTCTTGACCAGTTCAATCAGGTGATTCTCCCGGAAGATGGTCTGGCAAAGTGGACGGATGTTCTGGAGAAAACGGGGGACATCACTGGCGGGATTGCTCCAGACGCAAAATTTGTCAAAACAAAAGTCAGGAGCATCCACGGATTTTGCAGTGTTGAAGCCCAATGCTTCAAAATGCCGCATTCCATCCAGGATTTGCGGACATGGATCCTGGGAAAACAGAAACCACACACCGGCTTCGGCCTCAAATACGGCATCAAGCCCACAGGCCCGAACCAATGAAACGATCTGCGCTGATTCCGCTGTGGAAAAACCCGTATGAAATATGGTCTGGTTCTGAAGCAGAATTTGCTGGCCGCAGGAACAAATATATCCGGAAAAGCCGATTTCCCGCACAGCGGGGAAAATATGAGAATAGGGTCTCCCAGTGTTCACAATACACAGGCTGCCTGCCTGCTGGGCAGCATGTATTGCGGCGACGGTGGATGGTGGAATGTAGTTGTCTTCTGTGATAATGGTACCGTCCACATCAAAGAAAATCAGATTTGTATTCATGTGCTGCCCCCTGTTTTATGTATTTATGATATTCTATCACAAGGCATGGTTCTGTGCAAAGGCGCAAGCCAATATCCGTTCTCTTCATGGGAAAAGTGCATGTCATCTGCCGGGCAGATATTACAGCGACAGGGATATCATTGAAAAAAGTCACCTCTGTCAGTAGACAAAAGTGACCTTTTTCGTGGTGGACCCGAGGAGATTCGAACTCCCGACCCCCGCAATGCGAATGCGATGCGCTCCCAGCTGCGCTACGGGCCCGTGCTGGGATTTATTATAGCACCCTCAAATTTTTCCGTCAACCGATACTTACAAAAAAAGCTGGGCCACAAACACGGTAAGACAGCAGAGCACAGCCACGGTGAGCAGACTTTTTCCACACCAGGCCACCACGATTCCGACCACAAGGGCCAGAGCTCCGGCAACAGGGGACTCCGTTGCCTCTACAATGGCCGGGAAGGTCATAACCGCCAGGGTTACGTAGGGAACATAGTAGAGAAAGGATTTTAAAAAGGTACTCTTGATTTCCTTGCGGATCAGAGTCAGGGGCAGGGTACGGATCAGGTAGCTTACCCCAGCCATAATGAAAATGTAGATATATACGTTCCGTGTCATGCTTCGGCCTCCTTCTCCTCATCCTGCACCGGGAACAGCACTGCTGCCACAGCAGAGATCACCACGGTGAGAATAATAATCTTGGTGCCGGAGGACAGCCCGGAGATCAGGGGCAAATAGTTGGCCGCCAGACTCAGCAGCATGGATACCAGCACAAGTCCCGCAACAACTCGGTTTTTCCGGGCGGGAGGGATAATCACCGCCAGGAACATGCCGTAGAGGGCAACGCTCAGGGCAGACACCACACTTGCGGGAAGAATATTTCCCATGACCACGCCCAATGCGGTGCCGCCGCACCAGCCGGGCAGAGCGGCCAGAATGACACCGTAGCTGTAGGCAGGCTCCAGATAGCCGGGCTGGGAAATGCTGACCCCAAAGATCTCATCCGTCACATCAAAGCCAATGATAAGCCGGGGGACAAGACCGGTGCTGGGCCGCAGCTTTTGGGTCAAGGCGCAGGACATCAGCAGATACCTGGCGTTGGCCACCAGAATCATAATGGCCATTTCCAGATAGGTGCCGTTTTCACCGATGACGGTAAAGCCTGCGTACTGGCCCGCAGAGGCATTGGTGAGAAAGCTGGCAAGACCAGCCTGAAAGGCGGTAAGCCCTGCAGAACGGGCGGTGATGCCCAGGGCCAGGGCCACGGCAAAATATCCAAGGCAAATGGGGATGCCATCCCGTATGCCCTGTAAAAGCAGTTTCTTTTTGTTGGCTTCCATTGGAATTCCCCTTTGATACAGTTTCCAAAGAGTAATTATAGCAGGATTCTTCTTTACTGTAAAGTGATAAAGATGTTTTTGCCCATCTTTTTTCCGGCCCAGCTCCGGGGCAGCGGCAACGTTCGTATGTGCCTGCTGCTTTTCAGTCAAAATAGCACAGGCGGTTGTTCCGTGGTCAAGTGGATGGTTGCAATCCGTAATAATTTTGCTATAATAGAGCTATAATATCCCGGACTTTGTCCGGAAGGAGGATATGAACGTGAGCATTCGTTATTCAAACCTGCTGTCTCCCATTCAGGTAGGCAACGTGCTGTTTAAAAACCGCATGACCGCCACTGCAGCAACCCCCCACTTTGTCCAGGGTACTGAGCCCTATCCCACGGAGAAGTGGATCACCATGATGGCCAACCGTGCCAAGAACGGTGCTGCTGGTGTGTACATCAACCATCTGGAGACCGGCTCTCCCCAGGTTTCCAACATCGGTATGACCCCTGACCATTTCTCCATCATGGATCTGCGGCAGACCTCTACCCACAACTATCTGTGTCAGATGATCGATGCCATCCGCTACTATGGCTCTATTCCTGTTACCGGCCCCATGGGCTCCTACACCAAGAGTGAGGAGCAGATGATGGG
>CAZFXB010000194.1:0-4126 GCA_964522835.1 uncultured Oscillospiraceae bacterium | reverse complement strand
TCCCATGTGTTTTTCTTAACTTCGGCCTCTTTCGAAGCCGCTCACCTCAAGTGCTCAGATATTTTACCCCACAATCCCCCATTTGTCAAGCACTTTTTTCATTTTTCTTTTAAAAACTTTAGAATCCCACAGATTGTGGTATTTTCCATGGATTAACCACCACTAGTAGTAGTTTACCATTACCCCCCTATTGACATTTTACCTGCGTTTATACTATTATAATAGTGTATGTTCAGAAAACAGAGGAATTTTCGAAAAACATATAGCCTTATGCCCGAAAAAGCGTTATAATATAAGGTATACACTTCTTAACAGAAGGAGGAACTATATATGAAGCTATTATTCGCCATTGTAAACCGTGACGATGCCAATACTGTGGTACGGAATCTCAGTGCCCAGGGCTTTTCCTCTACCAAGCTCACCACCTCCGGCGGCTTCCTTATGTCCGGAAACATTACCCTGATGGTAGGTGTTGAGGAGGATAAGGTTCAGACTGTCATTGATATCATCAAGCTGCACTCCCATAGTCGCAGCCAGCTGATTCCTGCCGGTGATCTGTCCTTTGACTTTGATACCGCCCAGCCTTTGGAGGTTAAAATTGGTGGCGCCACCATTTTTGTGGTGGATGTGGATCGGTTTGAAAAGGTCTGATGCGATTTCCTGACTTTTACGGCAACGCCGCATTGCGAAATCGTCTCTCGGCGGCCCAATCCGGCGGTGGCCTGTCCCACTGTTATATTCTAGTGGGCCCCCAGGGCAGCGGCAAGAAAACCCTGGCTCGGATTTTGGCGGCAGCCTATCAGTGTACCGGGGATGGGCCTCAGCCCTGCGGCAGCTGCTCGAACTGCCACAAAATATTCGGCGGCGGTCATCCCGATGTGATTACCGTGGACTCTGACAAGGCCACGGTGCCCATCTCTGTTATTCGGGATATGCAGACCGATGCCTACACCAGACCCAACGAGGGCCGGAGAAAGGTTTATATCATCCCCCGTGCCCATGATATGCAGGCCCCGGCGCAAAACGCTCTGCTGAAGCTGCTGGAGGAGCCCCCCAGCTACTGTGCATTTATTCTTTTGACAGACAGCGCCGAGAAGCTGCTGACCACCGTCCGCTCCCGGGCCGTGGAGCTCACCCTGTTCCCTCTGACGGAGCTGGATTTAAAAAACGCCCTGCTGCGGCTGCGGCCCCAGGCAGATCCGGAGCTTTTAGGTTCTGCGGTGGAGCGAAGCAGCGGGTATTTGGGTGCCGCTCTCTCCATTCTGGACGGCAGTGAACCGGAGAAAAACCGGGAACATCTACGAAAATTTCTAAAAGCCTTCAGCACCTGCCAGGAAGGCAACATGCTGGTTGCTCTGATTCCTCTGGAAAAGCTGAGCCGAACAGAATTATTGGAGCTTTTTACCCAGCTGAACCTGATTTTCACCCGTGCCTTGGGCCATAAGTCCGGCGGGGATAGCCTCTATTCCAAAGAGGCCGAATTTCTTTCAAAAAATTGTACCGCCCAGCAGCTTTTTATGGGTACAAAAGCCCTGGATACAGCCATAAAAATGCTCCAGTCCAACGGCAGTGCAGGCCACTGCGTGGGCTATCTCATGGCGGCAATTCAATTTTGATACTATATATAATAAGAACGGAGTAAATACATGAACAATTCAGATAAGCCCGTGGTCACCTTCAGCAACATCGCTTTGGACGATGAACCCCAGGTCACAGGCTATGACGCACTGCCCCCAGAGGCTTTGGAGCCCCAGGATATTACCGTTGTGGGCGTACAATTCAAAAAGGGCGGCAAAATCTACTTTTTTGATCCCGGCACCCTGACCGTCTCCGCAGGAGACGAAGTCATTATCGACACCGCCCGAGGTGCTGAGTATGGCTTCTGCGCCGAGGGGAACCATCCTGTCCCCGCCGAAAAGGTGGTACAGCCTCTTCGGCCTGTAATCCGGGTGGCCACCGAAACGGACAAGCGCACTCGACAGGAGTATAAGGCCAAAGAGAGCTCTGCTTTTGAAATATGCCAGCAGAAGATTTTGGATCACAAGCTGGAGATGAAGCTGGTATCCGCAGAGTACAGCTTTGACGGCAGCAAGATTCTTTTCTACTTTACCGCCGACGGCCGAGTTGATTTCCGTGATCTGGTCAAAGATCTGGCCAGTGTATTTCGCACCCGGATCGAGCTGCGGCAGATCGGTGTCCGAGACGAGGCTAAAATGATGGGCGGCCTGGGCATTTGCGGCAGACCCTTCTGCTGCAAGCAGTTCCTGGATGATTTCCAGCCCGTGTCCATTAAAATGGCAAAAACCCAGAGTCTCTCCCTGAATCCCACAAAAATTTCCGGCACCTGCGGACGATTGATGTGCTGCCTGAAATACGAGCAGGATGCATACGAATCTCTGATGAAAACCTCCCCCAAAACCGAATCCATTGTCAATACCTGCGACGGCATTGGCACCGTCACTGACAGCAGCCTGCTGAAGCAGACGGTTAAGGTTCGGCTGGAAAACGACCCCTCCACCGTAAAAACCTATAACAACTGCGACATCTGCGTTCTGCGGAACGGCAAGGGTAAGAAGAATGATCCCCCCATTCCCGAAAATCTCCCCCCGCTCCCCAAGCCTGTGGAGAAAAAGGAGGAGCCCGAACGCTACACCATGTTCGACGAATCCACCCTGAGCAACTACACACCGGAAAGCCCCGCCGAAAAGAAGGCGCAGCCCCGGCAAGAGCGGCAGGAGCGTGCCTCCCGCAGCGACCGCCCCGAGCGGCAGCCCCGGCAGGAGCGGCAGGAGCGCAGTGATCGCCCCGACCAGATTCGGGACAAGGGCCTGAAGGTGGAAAAAAAGCCGGACGCCCGGAAGCCTCGGAACAACTTCCACAAGAAAAAGGATCGGAAACCCCAGGAAAATAAGGCCCCGGAGACAAAATCCGCAGAAAACCAGCCCAGAGAGCCCAAATCCGAAAACAAAAAGCCCCGGAACAACCGTCGCCGCTACTATCGTGGCGGAAACAAGAAATCCGGTGGCGAACAGAGTTAAGGCAAAGGGTGCTGTTGCAAAATTGCAACAGCACCCTTGAAATTTGTCCTTTGAGAAGGATTCGATGCGATTCGGTCGTGTTGCAAGTGATTTTGCAGCACGACCTTCTTTCAGCTCATTTCATCCTGATAATTGGAGCTATAATCATATTTCGGCTCGATGGGCTCCAAATCTGCCCCCAGCACCTGGCGCAGCACCAGCCGCAGAGTGTTGATGCCGGTTTCTCCCTCGATGTCAAAGGTTTGGCCCTGGTAATAGACACAGTTCAAAATGTTCTGCATATAGGGGTTATGGAGATAGGGATCGTAGCTGTCCCACTCTGCCAGCTGAACCATGTGGATGGCATAGCGGTTGCCATGGTCAGACTGGAGTATAATCACGGCCCCCGGGTCATGCTCCTGAATGGTGTCCACCAGCTTTAAAATGTAGCCGCTGATATACTGAACCTGGCCCAGATAAAGCTCCGGCCGCCGCCAGTTCCAGCCCTGGGAAAACTCCAGCTCCTCTCCCTTTGGCCCCACCATGGTGGGACTGTGGGGACATTGAATGTACCCCAGGGTAAAGGTGGGCCCATCCTGGGCGGTCTGCCAGGCATTTAGCCCCTCCTCCATGGCATTGTCCAGAGAGGCCCGATAGTTGGCCCCATAGTCCATAACGAAGAAATCATCCAACAGCTGTTTCAGCTTCTTTGACTTCTGGAACAGGCTGTTCCGCATCAGGATCTCCGAAATGGTGCGCCGGGTCTGATTCTTCGTCAATACCCGCATACCGGTTTTGCCCAAATAGTCCACATGGTTCACCAGCTGCAAATCATAGCCGTTATCCCGGAAAATCTGTGAAAGATAGGTATTGTCCACCCCCGCCAGCTTTTGCTGATAGGGGGTTTTCAGGTTGGTGGTATATCGAAGATTCAAAAGATTGGGCACAATGGTGACCGTCTCCACCGCCTCTGTATTCCGGCTCTCCCGGGCCACGGAAAAGCCCCGTTCCTCCAGCGCCTCTAAAAACTCCCAGTTGTCGTAATTATAATAGTATAAAAGGTTCTCGTAGCCGCCGTATTCATCAAATATATAATAGTATACGTTGGG
>CAZFXB010000193.1:0-4127 GCA_964522835.1 uncultured Oscillospiraceae bacterium | reverse complement strand
GCCCTGAAAATGGCCGGGATTTTTGGCCCGGAGCACTTCTATCTGGAGATGCAGGATCATGGCTATCAGCTTCAGCCCGCCGTGAACCGGGGCCTCCGGAAAATCGCAGCCGAAACCGGTCTGCCTCTGGTCATCACCAACGATGCCCACTACATCCGGAAAGAGGACGCTGCCATGCAGGATGTGCTGATGTGCATCTCCATGCAGAAAACTGTGGATGACCCCAGCCGGATGAAATTTGAGACAGAGGAGTTCTACCTCAAAAGCGAAGCGGAACTTTTGTCCCTGTTCCCCAAGGATCAGGAGGCCCTGGACAACACCCAGAAAATTGCGGATATGTGCCAGGTGGACTTTGAATTCGGCAACTATCATCTGCCGGACTTCTTCCCCCCGGAGGGCTATACCAACAACCAATACTTCGAAAAGCTCTGCTGGGACGGATTTGCCCAGCGTTATCCCCAGGGTGGGGAAAAAGAGAAAAAACAGCTCACCTACGAGATGGAAATGATCCGGCAGATGGGCTTTGTAAACTATTTTCTCATTGTTTCGGACTACGTGGACTACGCCAAACGCAGCGGCATCCCGGTGGGCCCGGGACGAGGCAGCGCAGCGGGCAGTATGGTTTCCTACTGCCTTAAAATCACGGACATTGACCCCCTGCAATACTCCCTCTATTTCGAACGATTTTTGAACCCGGGCCGTGTCACCATGCCCGATATTGATATTGACTTCTGCGTAAACCGGCGGCAGGATGTGATCGACTATGTGACCCGAAAATATGGCAAGGACAACGTGGCCCAAATCGTCACCTTCGGCACCATGAAGGCCAAGGCCGCCGTCCGGGATGTGGGCCGAGCCCTGGGCATGACCTACGGCGAGGTGGACAGCGTTGCCAAGCTGATTCCCGGCACCCTGAACATTACTCTGGCTGACGCCCTGAAGGTATCCCCCCAGCTGAAGGAGCGGTATGAGGCAGAGCCCCAGGTGAAAAAGCTCATTGATACCGCCATGGGCGTGGAGGGAATGCCCCGAAACACCTCTACCCATGCGGCAGCGGTGGTCATTACCAAGGATCCGGTATATCGGTATGTGCCCCTGTCGAAAAACGACGATACTGTGGTTATTCAGTACACCATGACCACGGTGGAAGAGCTGGGCCTGCTGAAAATGGACTTTTTGGGGCTGCGAAACCTGACTGTCATTGACGATGCGGAGCAGCTGATCCACAAAACCAATCCGGATTTCCACATTCAGAATGTAAAGGATGGGGACACGGACACCTATAACATGCTGACCGCCGGCCGTACCTCCGGCGTGTTCCAGATGGAGTCCACCGGCATGACCGGAGTCTGCACCGGTCTACACCCCACCAGCGTGGAGGATTTGACCGCTATTGTGGCCCTGTATCGGCCGGGCCCCATGGACAATATTCCCCAGTTTATCGCCAACAAGCATAACCCCTCGAAAATCACCTACCTCCATCCTCTTTTGGAGCCCATTTTGTCCATCACATACGGTGTTATTGTCTATCAGGAGCAGGTAATCGATATTTTCCGCTCCCTGGGCGGCTACAGTCTCCCCCAGGCAGACAACATCCGCCGGGCCATGTCCAAGAAAAAGCAGGCTGTCATTGAAGCGGAGCGGCAGGCCTTTGTCCACGGTGATCCCAGCCAGAACATCTGCGGTGCCGAGGCCAATGGTGTATCCTCCCAGATTGCCAACAAAATCTATGACCAGATCATCGACTTCGCCTCCTACGCCTTCAACAAGGCCCATGCGGTGTGTTATGCGGAGGTGGCCTATCAAACCGCCTATTTAAAGTGCCACTATCCCAAGGAATATATGGCGGCCCTAATGACTTCGGTGCTGGACAGCACCACAAAAATCTCGGAATACATTGCCGAGTGCAAAGAAATCGGCATTGCAGTGCTGCCTCCCGATGTAAACCAGTCCGATGACCAGTTTACTGTCACCGAGGAGGGCATCCGGTTTGGTCTTGGAGCGGTAAAAAACATTGGCGTGGGATTTGTGAAAAATCTCATGCAGGAGCGTGCCGAAAACGGAAAATTCACCTCTCTGGAGGACTTCTGTCAGCGGCTTTCCGCCTCCGACCTGAACAAACGGACGGTGGAAAACCTCATCAAATGCGGTGCCATGGACTGCTTCGGGGCCTACCGGAGCCAGCAGCTCCGGGTCTATGAGATGGTAATGAGTGCGGTGGCAGAAACCAAAAAGCACAACGTGGAGGGCCAGATGGGTCTCTTCGATATGCTGGGGGAGGAGGATGTGAAGCCCGCCTCCGTTCCTCTGCCCAATATTCCGGAACTCAGTGCCCAGGAGAAAATGCAGCTGGAGAAGGAGACCACGGGCCTCTATCTCTCCGGCCATCCCATGGACGAGTACCGAAAAAAAGTCAAGGGTGTGGGTGCAGTGCCCATTGGCGAGATCATGGAGTCCTTTGAAGAGGAACGAAATGACTTCCAGGATGGTCAGACGGTGGCCATTGCAGGCATTGTCACCAAGGTAAAATCCAAAACCACAAAGAACGGCTCGCTTATGGCCTATATCTCCCTGGAGGACGACACCGGAGTTATGGAGCTGCTGTGCTTCTCCCGGGTACTGGGCCGCTACGGCGGCTGCCTGACGGAAAACAGCGCCGTTCTGGTGAAGGGCAAGATTTCCGTCCGGGACGAAAAGGAGCCCCAGATCATGGCCGACAGCGCAGTGCCCTTGTCGGAGGTGGAGGAAAACACCCCCGCCCGAGAGGCAAAGCCTCTGCCCCAGAATCCCCAGACTCTGTATTTGAAGGTCCCCAGCCAGAATAGCCGGGAATTCCGGAAGCTGGGCCCCATTTTCCACATGTTCCCCGGCTCCACCAAAACCGTAGTGTTGCTGGCCGACACCCGGCAGAAGATGGGCATCACCTGTCTGGTGGATGAATATCTGATCCGGGAGCTTCAGGAACTGCTGGGAGAAGAAAACGTGGTACTGAAGTAGATAATGGAGAATAGGGAATAGTTTATAGATATGAAGCGGTGCGGCAGCACCAAATCCTTCCCCTGGGGGAAGGTGGACCGCCCCGAAGGGGTGGTGGATGAGGGACTAAAACGGTACGGATTCCCCTATGCCTTTTATCCTTTTCCATTTTGTGTGCAAGGGAGTGCAAAACAAGTGAACATTTCTGATTATCTTCCATTTTTTAATCTGATTACCTGGAACACATTCCATTTCGCTGCTGCACTGGTGTTGTTCCTGTTCTGCATTTGGTTGGGATGGGGGATGCAATGGCGTCACATGGCAATCTATCTGGTGATTGCTGTAGCGATTTACATTCCCGCACTACTGCTGTGGCATTGCTATCGTATGCCACTGATTATCCTCGGCGGACTCATCTGCAGCATGGTAACCCTCTCTCTTCCGGGGCTTTTGTTGGGAAAAATATTCTCAAGCTTAAAACAAAAGATACTGTAGCATACACAAAAAACTCTGATAGAATCGCAAAAAAGGACAGCCGCCGGCTGTCCTTTTTGGTTATCTATTCTCTATTCCCTATTCTTTCTTCCCTATTCTCTATTACTCTTCCCAGGGGCGGATCCGGTATGTTGCCCCGATTCTGTCGCAGATGGCCTGACACTGGGCCTCCTCCTCGTGGGTAATGGTGGTATCCACGGTGGTCATCATCACCTTTAGCCCTGCCTTGACGCAGGATTCTGCAAATTCCACCATACCGTCAAAGGACTTCTCACCAAACTTGCCCCGCACCAGCTTCTGATACTGCTGCGGATCCGGGTGATTCAGGGAAATGGACACCACATCCACGCATTTCGACAGCTCCCCGGAGATATCCCGGCCTGCGATCATGCTGCCGTGACCGTTGGTGTTCACCCGAATGGGCAAATCCGTGACGGTTTTCAACCAGGAAGCCACCTCCAGCAGCACAGGCAGGGCACAGGTGGGCTCGCCGAAGCCACAGAACACGATCTCCGTAAATGGGGAAAGATCCGTCTTTTTGAACGCAGCAATGACCTCCTGGGCGGTGGGCTCCCGCTCCAGCCAAAGGCTGTGGCTCTCTCCCACATGGTCCATGGTCTGCCGAAGGCAGAAGGTACAGGCTGCGGAGCAGCGGT
>CAZFXB010000192.1:0-4144 GCA_964522835.1 uncultured Oscillospiraceae bacterium | reverse complement strand
GGGATAGATTCGGTTGATGACGGCTCCCACAAAGAAAAAGGACATACAGAAGTATACCCAGAGCATGGCAATGACCACCATACCCAGGCTTCCATAGACTGCGGAGAAGGAGCCTACATTTCTTACATAGAGGGAGTAGAGCTCTGAAAAAATCATCCAGGCTGCGGAGGTGAACATGGCTCCGGGCAGTTGCATAAAAAACCGCATCTTCTTATTTGGAAAAAAGGCATACATCAGGGCAATAATCAGTGCAATGACGGAAAACAGGGTGAGACCACGGAAAGCCATGACTCTGGAGAAGACTCCGGCCAGCCGGGGAATATACTTTTTCAGAGACCACAAAATGGCCTTGCCGAAAACCCGCAGGCCCAGGGTGACAAGAAGTCCTGCAATCAAAATCAGCATATACAGCATACAGACCACCCGCTTAAAGACAAAATTCCGGGTGTCGTTGATGTCGGCAATGCTGTTAAGGCCGTCCAGAAGGCCCAGCATACTTTTGGAGGCTGTCCAAACTGTGGCAAGTGCGGACAGGGACAGAGCAGCCACGTTGCTGCTCTGCAAATCGGAAACCATGTAGAGAAACAGCTCCCGAACGACCTCGGGCAGCAGTTGGGGAAATTCGTTTAAAAATGCGTCTGTGCCCAGGGGGGTGTAGCTAAGGATGGACAGGGTCAGCATAAGCAGGGGAAAAATTGCAGTGATAATGAAAAAAGAGGCACTGGCGGCATAGGTGGAAATATGATAGGAGCCGAACTTTTTGGAGTAGTATCGAAAGGTTCTGATAAGATTCATCCCAGGGCCTCCTTTCTTTGTGTTATCGTTGGTATTGCATCCGGCCTTGGGCAAATAGATCGTTGCCCTTACAGTCAATGGTGGTGATGATGGGAAGATCCTCTACAATGAATTCTTTCACAGATTCGCAGCCCAGATCTGCAAATGCAATTTCCCGGGCTTCTTTGATGCAGCAGGCGATGAGGGCTCCGGCACCCCCAACGGCACAGAAGTAGGCGCTTTTGTTCCGGATGATGGCATCCACAACGGCCTGGCTCCGTTCTCCCTTGCCGATCATGGCGGTAAGGCCCAGGTCAAGCAGCCTGGGGGCGTAAGGATCCATCCGGCTGGAGGTGGTGGGACCGCAGGAGCCTACAGCCATGCCCTTTTGGGCTGGGGTGGGGCCTGCGTAATAGATGACAGAGCCCTTCAGGGGATAGGGAAGGGGGGCTCCCTCATCCAGCAGGGAGAAAATTCGCTTGTGGGCTGCATCCCGGGAGGTATAGACCCTGCCGGAAAGGAGCACCCGGTCACCGGACTTCAAATCCGGAATGGCCAGCGGAAGTTCACTGGTATGAAGCTTTAGCTGAGCCATGCTTCTGCCTCCAGCTCCTCCCCGGGATCGGGAATCATGGCATCCATAGAAGTGAGCTGCTCCTTGGACTGGAGAAGCAGGCTTGCCAGCGTATGGTATGCAGCTTCCATGGCCTTTGCCTGCTGCATTACAGCATTTACGGCTTCCTCCATGGCGGCATCCGTCCGGGAAAACTCCTGCTCGGTGTCCTTACAAATGGCCTCCAGGGTCTGATAGAGCTTTTTTGCCCGCTGATTTGCCATTCGCTCGGCGGCCTCAGCACGGCGGTAGGCCTGAAGCTCCAGCTCAGAAACATCCTCGCTGGGGGCAGCTTCTGTGGGGACAGGCTCTGATACAGGAATGGGGGTGGTGAGAAACTGCTGACGCAAAATCTCATTTTCCTGCTCCAGGGCGGCAATACGCTCCTGGTATTCCTTCAGCTCAGAAGTGTGCTGTGCGGCTGTTTTTGCAATATAGTCGGCCACATCGCCTTTGTGGAAGCCTCCCACAGCGGTACGAAAACGGTATGCGGTGGTATCGATCATAGTTGTCCCTCCGTTAATATTCCTTCAATCCTTAAATTATATCATACTTGTCCATAAAAATGCAATATACATGGACAAAAAGCAGCCGACCCTGTAGGCCAGCTGCTTTTATAATTACTTATGATCCAGGCAGGACAGCCACTTGAACTGAAGTCGCTTTCCACGGCTTAGTGCCATCTGGGTGGAAGAGGCCAACTGGTATATGGCCGCCCGATAGGGGATAAGCTCCTCCTGGGTGATGGTATGTGGGCTGAACTTGGCTTTTAGAGCCAGTGCTTCCAGGGATTTGTCCGGTACAGCGCCCCATTTGGTCAAACGCTCGGTGTACTGCCAAAGGGACAGCACCGCCTGGTTGGTGTTGGGCTGCTGGAAGCGCCGCTTCCACCGGGCACGTATGACGCTGTGGCGGATCAAAAGCACCAGTACAAGGAGCACAACAATACCTACAGGCACCAGAATAAGGAGCAGGACAGGAATACCGGGAGCACCGGATGCACTGCCTTGGGGCACGGAAACGCCTGCAACAGCGCTGGGAGACGGGGACGCAGGTTCCTGAGAGGGGGTGACAGGCTCGGCAGAGGGGGAGGGACTGGGGGCCGGGGCGGAGGGCTCCGACTCTGCGGGAGCTTCACTGGGCTCCGGTTCCTCTTCTTCCTCGATCTTTTCCGGATGGCTTACCTGGGGCAGGAGGGAGGTTTCACCAAAGCCGGGGGTGGTCTCCACTGGGATCCAGCCAAGGCCGGAAATATAGACCTCAGCCCAGGCATGGGTGTCCCGATCCAGTACATCCACCACGATTCCCTCCGAGGGAACGGTGACCCGGTAGCCAGAGGCGTAGCGGGAAGGAACACCCAGAGCACGGAACATGGCTGCGGCAGCGGTGGCAAAGTGGACACAGTAGCCCTCCTTGCTTTCCGTCAGGAAATAGACAGCAAAATCAAAGTTGGTGGGCTGCCGGGAAACGTTGAGCCTGTAGGTGCCGGAGGAGCGGATAAAGGTCGCAACCCAGGCCACGGTCTCAGCGATGGTCATTTCTGGATCATAGCCATAGGAAATGGCCAGATCGTACAGGGCAGTTCTGGTATCCTCTGGCAGGGAAAGACAGGTGTTATATACGTACCCGTCATAGCTGTCGCTGGGGTAGCCGTTTGCGATCTCAATGTCAAGAGAGCGAACATCGGGCCAGTAGTAGGCAATATAGTCCTCTTCATCAATGTTGATGCGCAGGTCACTCATAATATCCTCGGCACTGGGGCAGCTGATAAATCCGTAGGGTGTAAACAGCACATCAGAATCCTCGGCGATTTTCTTGATGTGGACGGCGGCCTGATTGTATACGCCATAGGCGGTGCCTAAGGAGGTGTGGGCGTAGACCGCATCGGCCACGGAGGCTGTGTCAGAGGATTCCCAGCTGGAGCCGGTATAGATATCCTTGGCGGCACCACGGAGATACAGGGGACCCACCTGGGTGGTACTCAGCTGCATCATAACTGTATCCTTCCGGTCACGGGTGCCCTGCTCCGTCAGATCCAGGGTGCGGCTGGTGTCGGCACCCAATTCCTCCTGCTTTACACCGGTGCTGTTTCGGTCGAGGAGCTGCTGGATGGGCTCCGGCAGACGCTCCATCAGACTTTCGATGATCTCCGGCAGCTCGTGGTCTCTGGTGTCGGCCTTGGGGTAGATGGTGCCTGCGGTACCCAGAAAGAGCAGCACAGCAAACAGAATTAGCCCCACCCGGGTTGCATCCATGGTTGGGGGCTCTCCGGGACGCTCCCGATTCAAAAGGGAGGTGACCCATACCGTAAGCAGCATGACCAGAGGAACCACGTTAGGGGGTGTATCGTTGATGATGACGCACAGCAAAAGAAAGGGAAGGCTTCCTGCCACGGTAATGAGACAGGAGCGGTATCCTACGCCCCAGGCCATCCACAGGCTCATAATAAAGGCCAGCACAGTGAACAGGAGGGTGTAGTTCAGGGTGAAATCTCCCTCGGGTACTGCGGGAATGGCAAAGGATATATTGGGGTATGCCACGGAAAAGCGGGTCAGAATATCGTGGGTCAGCTGGGTCAGGGTGGGGCCTACAGGGGAAAAGACATCCGTCAGAAGAACAAGCCCCAAAAGGCCCAAACCAATAGGAATCAAACCGTAGAGAAACTTTTTGTAGACAAAGCAGCCCGAGAAAAACAGGGATGCCATCAGAGTCACGATTATGATCCCAAAGGGAGAAACGGTGACAGAAAAGGCAGTG
>CAZFXB010000191.1:0-4174 GCA_964522835.1 uncultured Oscillospiraceae bacterium | reverse complement strand
GCTTTGCCTCGGGGGTATATACCAGAGTGCCGGAAACGATCAGGGCTGCTCCCACGTTCTGCTTGGCGATCTCCTTAAAATTATCCAGAATGCCGTCCTCGATGACCACCTGGAGGCTCTTAAAATAGCTGCCGTCATTCAGCTCAACGAATCCAAAGGTCTTTTGAGCACGGAGGGTACGAACCCAGCCGCCAACTGTGACCTGAACCTTGTCAAAGGATTTGGGATCCGCAAAAATTTCAGAAATCAAAGTTCTTTCCATACTGTTCTCTCCATCCTATAAAATCGAAGGGTACGCCGGACAAGATTTTGGCGGCGTACCCTTTATTTTATACTATTTTTTACTGTGCGTCAAGGATATGATATCCAATATCGCTGCGGAAATGCATTTTTTCAAAGGAAATGGGAGCAGCAGCCTGATAGGCCTTGTCCACCGCCTGCCGCAGGGTAGGTGCCACAGCAGTCACCCCCAGCACACGGCCTCCATTGGTGAGGATTTTTCCATCCTGGGCCTTTGTTCCGGCATGGAACACCACTGCGTCCCGCACCTCATCCAGACCTATGATCTCCTTGCCCTTTTCATAGCTTACCGGGTAGCCCCCCGAAGCCAGAACCAGACAGCAGCTGGCGGCATCCTTGAACTTTACATCCAACTCTGCCAGTGTTCCATCTACGCAGGCCTCCAGAATATCCATCAGGTCTGTTTCCAGCAGAGACAGCACCGCCTGACACTCCGGATCGCCGAACCGGGCGTTGTACTCCACCACCCGGGGGCCCTTGGGGGTCAGCATCATGCCGAAGTAAATGACACCCTGGAAGGTGCGCCCCTCGGCGTTCAGTGCCTTCACCGTAGGCAGGAAGATGGTATCCATGCAGATTTTGGCATGGTCAGAGGTATAGTTGGGGCAGGGAGAGATGGCACCCATACCGCCGGTATTGGGGCCACGGTCTCCGTCATAGGCCCGCTTGTGATCCTGAGAGGAGGGCATGGGCACAATGGTCTTGCCATCGGTAAAGGCCAAAACCGTAACCTCCGGCCCGGTCATGCACTCCTCGATGACCACCTTAGAGCCGGATTCGCCAAAGGCCTTGTTCTCCATCATATTGATGATGGCCTCCTTGGCCTCCTCCACAGTCTGGGCCACCACAACGCCCTTGCCCAAAGCCAGGCCGTCGCACTTCACCACAATGGGCGCCCCCTGGGCATCCACATAGGCCAGGGCCGCATCCTTGTCGGTGAAAATCTCATAAGCCGCCGTGGGAATGCCGTACTTCTTCATCAGTTCCTTGGAGAATGCCTTGCTGCCCTCGATAATGGCCGCATTGGCTCTGGGGCCAAAGGCCCGGATTCCGGCCTGCTCCATGGCGTCCACCATACCCAGGGCCAGGGGATCATCCGGCGCAACCATGACAAAATCCATTTTGTTTTCTTTGGCCCAGGACACCATACCGGGAATATCCGTGGCCTTTACATCCACACACTGGGCGATCTCAGCAATGCCGCCGTTGCCGGGAGCGCAGTACAGCTCCGTCACCTTGGGGCTCTTTTTCAGGGCCCAGCAGATGGCATGTTCCCGGCCGCCGGAGCCAACAACCAATACTTTCATAGAATTCCCCTCCCAAAATCAGTGATGGAACAGTCGGTTGCCGGTAAAGCACAGCACAATGCCGTACTTGTTGCAGGCTTCGATCACATTGTCATCCCGGATAGAGCCGCCGGGCTCTGCAATATAAGCAACGCCGGACTTTCTGGCCCGCTCCACGTTGTCGCCGAAGGGGAAGAAGGCATCCGAGCCGCAGGAAACCCCGCTCTGCTGGGCAATCCAGGCTTTTTTCTCCTCCCGGGTGAGAGGCTCCGGCTTTACCTTAAAGGTTTCCTGCCAAACACCCTCGGCCAATACATCCTCATACTCATCGGAGAGATATACATCAATGGCATTGTCCCGGTTGGGGCGGCGAATGGTATCCACAAACTGGAGCCCCAGCACCTTGGGATGCTGCCGCAGAAGCCAGTTGTCTGCCTTGTCCCCGGCCAGACGGGTGCAGTGGATTCTGGACTGCTGGCCTGCACCCACGCCAATGGTCTGGCCGTTCTTCACGTAGCAGACGGAGTTGGACTGGGTATATTTCAGGGTAATGAGGGCAGTCAGCAGGTCGATTTTGGCCTTCTCCGGCAGTTCCTTGTTGTCGGAAACAATGTTTTTAAGCTGATCTGCGTCAATTTTCAGATCATTCCGGCCCTGCTCAAAGGTAACACCATAGATTCGGCGGCGTTCCAGGGGCTGGGGCACATAGCTCTCGTCAATTTGAATCACATTATAATTGCCCTTTTTCTTGGACTTCAAAATCTCCAGTGCCTCGTCGGTATAGCCGGGGGCAATGATACCGTCAGACACCTCTGCTTTCAGATAGGTGGCGGTGGCAGCGTCGCACACATCGGACAGCGCAGCCCAGTCACCATAGGAGCAGAGTCGGTCAGCGCCTCTGGCCCGGATATAGGCACAGGCCACAGGGGTCAGCTCCTGGCCCTCTTCTACGAAGTAGATCTGCTTTTCCACATCAGAAAGCGGCAGACCCACAGCGGCACCGGCGGGGGAAACATGCTTAAAGGAGGCAGCAGCAGGCAGGCCGGTGGCCGCCTTCAGCTCTTTTACCAGCTGATAGCTGTTGAAGGCATCCATAAAGTTGATGTAACCGGGACGGCCATTGAGGACAGTAACCGGCAGCTCTGAGCCATCCTCCATGTAGATTCGAGAGGGCTTCTGGTTGGGATTACAGCCGTATTTCAGTGCGAGTTCATTCATCTTCATATCCCCCTTATACATTCTTATTGATGATTACGTCGGAGTTTTCCCCAGTGGAAAGGTCGATATACCGGACAAAGAGAGAAACCTTGTTGTCTTCGTTCAGGTTCTCCCACAGCTCCTTCGCCAAAGTCCCGGCATCCGGGGCGGTAATGGCCACCCGGCGGGGCTCTCCCTCAAAGGAGGGCAGGGGGTTCTCATCGGCCTGATAGGTGTGGATAAAGTGTCCCTCACCGGCCAGGGGAGCATCATAGCCAAAGAAATAGCGATGATTACAGTCCGGATTTCCGTCAGCGCTCTTGAGAATGGACAGGGCATAGCTGCCGTCCTTGTGGAGCAGGCCGGAAATTCTGGGGGTGTAGTTGGGGGGATCGGGCTCAAAGCACCGGGTTCTCAGCCCCTCAGCAAAGACCTTGCCCTCCAGCAGATAGTCCCGGACGGTATCGGTCTGATCCCCGTTGGTGACCACCGTATCTCCAGTAGATGCAACATAGCGAACGGGATGGTAGATAATAAGGGAGGGATCCTCCAGCTTTGCCGGGTCAAACGCCTCGGTCTTAATGCCGTTGTCCTCAGCCACAGGGGTAAACACCCGGTTCCGGCTGTTGGCACTGCGGCCCATAATAAAGTAAGCAATGACTGCGTTCCTGCCGTCCTGAGAGCGGCCCAGCATAATGCCCCGGCCGGGATAGCTGTGATCCCGCAGGTACTGATTCATATCCAAGATTTTCATGCAAATTCTCCTTTTTAAGATAGAACTGTCCGAAAACGAAAAAATGCCAACTCGCCCCGGACTTATCGCCCAGACGGTCGGCATCACAAGGGTCATACTCCCTGTGGTTCCATCCACTTCCGTCAGTCGTATAACCACAGTTAGCATACCATTTAGACTCCCTTTTGTCAAGAAAAAGGGCGGATTTTCCACCATGAAATTCCCGCCATATTTTTGCGGGTCAGTTCGCCCCTCTGCGTGCGGCAGTAACAGATCGGGCACCGGTGCGGGAGCACAAAACCTTCCCCTGGGGGAAGGGGGACCGCCCGTAAGGGTGGTGGATGAGGGACTGATGCGCTACGAGTTCGCCGGAGATGATTAATTCATGCAACTGCATCCCGCCCCCTCTCAGTCCGCTGACGCTGACAGCACTCTCCGTGGGGCGAGCCATGGCTGGTGCGAATTTGGTGGTCTGTACACAGTCCTTAAACCGCACACATCACTGGTGCGGGAGCACCGTTTCCCTTTCTTTCGTCTGTTTCGCCAATTTTTTGACTGAATTCTTGCAGAAAATTTCACCCCATTTCCCTGTACATTCGGGTTGAAACTTGGTATAATATGATCGTACCTTTGTGACAGGTTCCGTTTACTGATATGG
>CAZFXB010000190.1:0-4222 GCA_964522835.1 uncultured Oscillospiraceae bacterium | reverse complement strand
CGTCAGAGAAAAAATAGCACCAAAGGGGTTCCGTAAAACTGCAATGTGTCTCTGCAAAAGCTGGTGTAATAGTACGTTAAGGCAAAAAGTTCACTGCATCCTGATAGAGACAATAGCCTGTGGCGTTGAATTTGAATTGACCGACATCGTACCAACAGGTCATAAGGGGCCAATTTTCTGGAATTTGGTTTTCATAGCCTGCCTCCACAAAGGCCTCCTGGATGGTCTTAAATTGGGGATCGGTGAACAGGTCGCCTGCTGTAATCAAGGAGGTGTACACATTCGTATCCCTCTGCCACATACGGATCATGTAGGGGGAAATAAAGCTGTTGATCCATTGGCTGACAGGTACACCCTCCGGAGCATCCACATAGACCTCCCGCAGGATGGGTTCTGTGTTCAGATTCAGGGTCAAAATCGAAGGAGTAAACCAGTAGGTGGCTGCAAGCTCATAGCCTCCCAGTGTAATGGTGGTTTCGTAGCTGGTCTCACCGGTGGCAAGCTCCGTCAAAACGCCGTCCTCCGGCAGCAGCAAGCCCTGTTTCACGTGCTGCTGGTAAGTCCAGCCGAAGTGTGCATCTGGGGGCTGGAGCGAGGCCGTGTAGTCCTCCAGATCGAAATTGTCTATCAGGGCAGTTGCATCCATCCGAGCTGTGGTGCCGATCCGCTCCTTTAGACAATTGCCCTGGGAAATGGTGTCCCAGGTGTTGGAAAACTGCCAACTGATGCTGGAATCATCGGTTTTGGTAGGCGTGCCCAGTTGAGCCTGCCGGGTGGACAATAGCTCCTCCAGGGTGATTTTATCCTGGTCATAGGTCAGGGTGATATCGTCCAATCCCAAATTCATATCCAGGTCTATGTAATGGAAGGTGAATTCTACAGTGGTTACTTCGGGAAAATCCGGAAAGGGGGCATCGACTGTCAGATGAACGTTTTGTCCGTTGCTGGTGAGGGGAGTATCGGCCTCAAGACACAGGGAAGCCTTCACAGCCTCCGGGCTCATACCCCAGTTGGTGCCGTGGAATGTAAGGGCATTGTCGGAAAGCTCCGGGGCCTGAAAGATGGAATTAGTTTGAGGCTCCTGTTCTTCAAGAGATTCGGTGGAATCCTTCTCGGACGCTACAGCGGGAACAGGGGTGGAGGCAGTAGTGGCATCTGACTTCTCCGTCAGCGTACAGGCAGATACAGCCAGAGACAGCACCAAAACCAACGGTACCATCCATTTTTTCTTTCCTGCAAACCGGGATATTTGGGAGATGCGGCGGCGAATAGTGTGGCGATTGCCACCGAAGGATGTGCGACAATAGACACTGCCCCGGGTGGAAAGTAAGCTTTCCCGGTACAGGGTTGCTGCATATTCCCGTTTTTCCACCAGATTTGTCTCCAGAACCCGCTGATCGCAGGCGGCTTCGCAGTCCCGGGAAGCCTGACGGAAACATAGCCAGACAACAGGATTGAACCAATTGAGGCAGCAAAGCATCCGATAGAAGGCCAGGAGCCACAGATCATGCACCCGGATGTGCTGGAGTTCATGCAGTAAAATGGGCGTTAAGGTCTCTCCGTGCTGCTCTGCCGGAATGACTATCGTAGGGTGAAGGAGGCCTCCGGACATACCTCCGGACCCGGACATCAAACGGATCGTCTCATGCATCCCCAGAGCTTTTTTCAGTCTCACAAAAACCCGAAGCGTATCCCCGTCCTGACAGAGGGGCAAATGGTTTAGGTTCCGGCAGGTCAGCAGATAGAGCACCAGATAAACCCCAAGGGTGATTCCGGTACCGGAGAGCCAGAGAGCAAAAACAAGTGTTTCCCATGGGAAGGTGGATGTAGTCTGGGAAGCGTCGGGGGCAGCTTTCACAGTGTGGTTTATTTCAGCGGCTTCCAGGGGGGATGCCGGAGTAGTGCCCTCCGTATGAGAGACAATCTGGGGTGCGGGCTCCGGTACAGAGTATGTGCTGCTTACAGCTGGGGAATCCGGCAGAAGATTCAAAAGACTGGTGGGACTTTCTGGCAACACCGGCAGTACCAGCCGAAGGGCGAGCAGTAGCCACAGGTAGTATTTTGCCTTGGGACTGAGCAAACGACGGAACAGAAGACGAACCAGAATGATGGCTCCGGCGGTCAGCAGGGAGCCTATGGAGATGGAAAGCAGTGTATCAAGAACAGCGGTCATTTCAGGATCCCTCCTTCATGCTCCGTATCATTTTTTCAATTTCATCGCAATCCTTTTGGGTCAGTTTACCGCTGCCGGTCAGGGCTGCAATCATTTTGGCCGGACTTCCTTCGAAGACCCGATTCAGGAAGGATTGGGTTTCCTCCAGCAAACAGTCGTTTTCATCGGCCAAAGGGAAGTAGCGGTAAAATCGGTGGTCTTTTTCTGCGCCAACAGCACCCTTCTCCTGGAGGCGTACCACCAGGGTGCGAACCATGTTGGCGTTCCAGCCGGTTTTTGCCTGGAGCCGGGAGAGAATATCCTTGATTTCCAGGGGAGACTCCTTCCAAAGGCACTGAAGCACCAGCCACTCGGATTCTGAAATGTGATAGGTTCGGTTCATAAAATACCTCCTTTTTATCGGTTGATGAATAACAAGTGTTATTGGATAAATCAATAATAACACGTGTTATTCTATATGTCAACCGCTTTTGCTCCCCAAAACAGAAAAAAGTGCAGATAGGTGCAAATAAGCCGCCCCCATTTGGGAGCGGCTTAGAGTTATGAAGGGAGAAATTATCTCTCGCCAGCCTTGTACTCGTCGTAAACGGTCTGGTAGATCTCCAGCAGGCGATCCATGCCCATGCTCTTGACGGTGGCAACGTACTCGTTCCAGTTCTCGTCGTTGAGCTCCAGGGAGCCGTCCAGGAACTTCATGCAGGTCTCCTGAGCGTAGGTCTGCATATCGGTCTCGAACTCGGCGATCTCCAGGCTCTCGTCAGTGGTGAAAGCACCCTTGGCGGCGGTGGGATAGTTACGGGCGTCGGTGGAATCCTCAACAGTCCAGAGCTTTACAGCATCCAGGCCGGACTGGGGGAAGGTAGCCAGCAGCATATCGTTGTCAACATAGAAGCTGGCGAAACGGAGCATAGTCCACAGCTGCTGAGCCATCTCAGCGTTGGGAGCGTTGCGGCCGGTGACAGTAAGAGGCTGATCCCAGTCAAAGACGGGGGTGTCGCCGTCCATGTGGTAGCTCTCGCCCTCGGTGCCGTAGTTGGCCAGGTAGTAGCCCTCTTCGGTCCAGAAGTAGTTCTCCCACTGGCAAACCAGCTCGGGGTTCTCACAGGTGGAGGACAGGGAGAAGCCAGCGTTGGTGGTAACCAGAGCAACCTCGTCGTTCCACACGTACTGAGCGGTGGGATCCTGGGTTACACGGGGCATACCGGCAACAGCCAGAGTGGGGTTGTCACCGCCGTAGGTGTCAACGATCTCTTCGATCTTGTCGGCGTTGGACTGCCACAGGCCGATGGTGCCGTTGGCCTGAGACTGGTTCTGAACCATACGGTCAGTGTCCAGGGACAGGTAGTCACGGTAGATGATGCCCTCGTCCATCATCTGGAGCACCCACTCCAGGTACTCACGGTAGCCATCGGTGATCCAGCCGGAAGCAACCTCGTCGTCATAACGGAATACGGCGGAGGTAATCATGGTCATGAAGCCGTCGGAAACCAGAGCAGGAATCTCGGTGTCGAAGGCAGCCTCCAGACCAACGGTGCCGTCGGTCATGTAGATGGTGTTGGGCACGTTGTATGCGTCCTTAATGGTACGGCAGTACTCGGTGAACTCGTCCAGGGAGATCAGGTTGCCGGACCACTCCCAGCCCAGCTCCTCCATCCAGTCGGCACGGGTTACAAAGCCGTTGCCGGAGTAGGAGCCGTCTTTGATCTGATGGAAGGCCAGGGTAGCGTCCTCAACGTGGGTGCCGCTGACAGTAGCCTCGGGGAGGCACTCCAGAACGGCAGCATAGTTGGGCATGTACTCCTCGATGTAAGGAGTGATGTCCTGGATAACCTCTTCCTCGTAAGCCTTAGCCAGGCCGGAGGTTCCGCCGGAGCCATAGTACTCCATAACGGGCAGCAGGTCGCAGTAGTCACCGGCAGCAACCATCATGTTGAACTGCTCGGAAGCGGATGCGGAGGAAACTTCCTTGAACTCCAGCTTTACGCCGGTGGCTGCCTCAGCAGCGGGCAGAGCGTTGAAGCTGTAGTTGGAGTCCATGAAGTCCTGATA
>CAZFXB010000189.1:3075-4238 GCA_964522835.1 uncultured Oscillospiraceae bacterium | reverse complement strand
GGTCGGGGTCATTCTTCTTGTTCTTCATGGTGTTGTAGTTTCTCTGCTTGCACTCGGAGCATCTGAGGGTTACTTTAACGCGCATTTCGGCACCTCCTTAAAATTGCCTCCCTGTATCACTGTGCTCATAATAAATTTGAATGGCTTTGGGCCGGCACAGCTGAAAACGGGCACACAAAAAAAGCCCGAATTCACAGGTAGGAGTATTGTAGCACAGGAATTCTCTCTGTGTCAACAGGAAATTTTAATTTTTTCCATGAAATTCGGGGGAGAATGGAGGATATATTGTGGCCTCTTGCGGTGGGGCCCACAATATGGTATACTCTGATAGAATAAGGAGGCGTATACATGATGAAAGTGATGGCCATAGATTACGGCGATGCCCGAACTGGGGTGGCGGTGTCCGATGCCCTAGGTATGATCGTGGGCTTTACCACGGTGGTGGCAGAATGGAACCGGGAGAAGGCCTGTGAAAAGGTTTCGGCCCTGGTGGCAGAGCATAAGCCGGAGCGGCTGGTGATGGGGTTCCCGAAAAACATGGATGGAACAGAGGGGCCAAGAGCGGAGCTGTACCGGGAGTTTGCCAAAATGTTGGAGGAGAAAACGGGCATGGATGTGATCCTGTGGGACGAGCGGAGAACCACTGTGGAGGCCCACAATATTCTGTCTGCCAGTGGGAAAAAGATGAAAAAACATAAGAAAAATGTGGATGCAGTGGCTGCGTCGTTGATCCTGGAGGGGTATCTCCGGTTCATTGGATGAAGAAGCGAAACGTATTGTATGTATGCCTGGGCTTGACCCTGCTATTTATTTGGGGAAATTCTCTGATGCCTGCCTCGGTTTCCGGGGCCTTCAGCGGTTTTGTAAAGGAGATTTTGTCTCGTTTCTTCACGGTTGTGGAGGAGACAGAGGGGGATGGGGTGCTGCGGAAGCTGGCCCATGGCACGGAATTTGCCATTCTGGGAGCAGAGCTTTTGCTCCTTGGAGGGCTCCATGCTTGGCCCTGGAGCCAGGTGGTGCTGTGTGGCTTCGGCACAGCCTTTTTTGACGAGACCATTCAGCTTTTTGTTGCGGGTCGCTGCGGTGCCATCCGAGATGTCTGGATTGATATGGGTGGTTTCTTTGTAGGCGTGCTGCTTTGCTGGTTGGTTTTGAAGTACAGA